>JAUXGM010000147.1 GCA_030622125.1 bacterium
TCCCCTACTGCTTTGCAGCGCCATTTATCATTCGCTTCAAAATAGTATTGATTATGCGGTTTTTTATCAAGTTCAAGTTCAACAGAATATATTGCCCCAGTGTCGTAATTCCCAGAAATATAACTCATTTTATATGGACTTCCTTGAATATTTTTACCATTAAGTAAGATATGCACTGTTGGACAATCTTTATATGGTCTTTCGTTCTCCGATTCTATATATTTAAGTTCGAAATCATATTTTCTGTCACCTTGGTTTTCACCTTTGATATATTGTATTTCAGGAGGAGCAGTTTGCCTTAAGTATACTATTGCTGATCCTGCATCGTAGGTTGCCTGCAAAACATTATTTGAATCAAATTTTGAATCAGTTTCAAAACCACAATCATCTTCGTAAACAATATCTATACTCCATGGATATGTATTGTTTTCACAGGTTGCATAAAATAGATCGTAATGCCAAAATTCTCCCAACAGAATATGTGGTTTATTTTCATTATCAAGAGCTAATGATGTTTCACCATAATCTTTATCTTCTATATCTAATTTTTTATATTCAACCCCAGTCCAATACTTATACACAATTGACCAATCATCTGTATTAATATACACAAAATGTGGATATCCGTATGTACCAAAAGCAAATTCACTATCATAAGCTTCCTCATCATCACTCACTGTCTCTATATCCCATGAAATACCGTTCCATCTGGCATATTTTATCTTCCAACCCCATCCTGTGTATGTGATATGCGGATTCCCACTATTATCTAACTCCATATCATCAAGAAAATGAACATGTGTATCACTTATATCTATCATACTTATCCATGTATCACCGTTATACTTCTCGCAACTTATCGTACAGGTATCTATTTTGTTTTTGTATGCAACATAGACGTTATCATCCTTATCTATTCTTATCTTTGCATACTTCCCGGGAAAAATTCTATCCCTTATCCAATCAGAACCATTATAATACCAGTGTTCCGTATGATATTGATCCATCGGTCCATAAGTTCTTTCATGAACCAGATGAGGATGGTCATTTGAATCAAGGACCATATCAAGATAATATCCATCATACATATAGGGATCTTCATGGTAACTTATCCTATAACATACCCAATCATCCTTTACTTCATCCCAATATGTATGCAATAACCCGGCCCCCGCCTGAATCATATAGACTAAATGTGGATTATCATTAGAATCAATAGCAAGCGATGGGAAACCGTATACAGCATCATCTCCTGAAATATTTGTCCTCCCCCAATCGGAATAAACAAAGGTTATGATATTTATAAAAATGATTGTAAAAATAATTGATTTTAATTTAAAATCCTTCATACTATATTTTAATTAAAAACCTCCGAAAAATCAATTTCATAATTCTTTCCTATCATTCCGAACCCTTCTTTTTTCCGTCGTTCTGAGCGACTTTTCCCCATCCGTCATTCCTGCGAAGCCTGTCCTCGACTCCGATCGGGGAGCAGGAATCCAGTCATTTGAAGTTTGGAATTTGGAGTTTGAAGTTTCTTCACCATTCACTATTGACGATTTACTATTTACAGTTTTTCCAGCCTCTGTTTTTCTATTATTCATCACGCCTCCTATTTTATTATACAAAACTTTTTACTTGAATAGTTTTCATTATTATCTTTTATAACAATTATATACACTCCACTTGAAATTTTTAAATCATTTTTAGAAATACTGATCTTATGCTCAAAATTATCATAATAATTCTTTTCACAATTTCCTCCTTAAAATATCTTAAAAGATAATCCGAAAGACAGATTATCTTTTCCATAATATCCATACGGATTATATAAAACAAAAATTCCTGTATTTTTATTTATTTTATATACAATTTGCACTGAAAATGCTATATATCTTTTATCTAAACGGAAATCAAAAAAATCTATTGTAGTCCCTTCATATGGGTCTACATCTAATGATTTAAATCTAACAGATGGACTATTTAGACCCAAAGATATTACTAAAATTAATTTATCTGTTATATTAAATTTATGAAAATATTGAATGATAATTTCTAATAATGTGTAGTTAATTGAACATTCATTAGCTTTATAAATTCCAAAATAACTTTGATTACTTCTTTGATAGTAGCTTCCAATACTTATTCCTCCATTATTTTTAAATATTTTTATTGAATAGCCCAAAATAGGTACATTTCCAAAGTGTTCTTTGAAAGTTCCTAAATCTTTTCCATATATACTACAAATAGTAGGATTATTAATAGAATACCCGAATGAAGGCTCAAAAATCAGCTCTAAATCCTTGATAAACATTTTTATCTTAGATTTCTTTTTGGTTTCTGATGAATTTTTATAATAAATTTCCTTTTGCCTTAATGTATTACTTACAAAAAATGGCGTATCTATTTTACTGAAACACCTTGTATCTAAAATAAGTTTTGGTTTAGATAAATTTAGATCATCTGAAAAGGTATAATTGTAAACAAAACCAAAAACTCCTAAAATAAGCATTGTTGTTACTAACATCTTTCTCATTTTATCTTTCTTTTATATCTCTCTCGTTGTCAACGATCACAAATTTGTATTCATTCCTGAGCGGCTGATATTTTTCGCCGCCGCTTTCATAGAATTTTTGAAAAAATTCAACATACTGCAGTCGTAAGGAATGAACAAAAGCACCAAGTGCATTTAAAAGTATATTTGCAATATGTCCGAAGATAAGAACAATTACGGCAAGAATATAACCGGGAGTATGAAGTAGATCAACCAGAACCCCGGCAATTGTATTTATAACGAATATCAATATTCCTGTTGCAAGTCCAAGAGCAAATAATCTCATATATGATAGTATATCACCGAGCATACCGGTAAAACCGAAAAATGTATTGTAAAATCCCATAAAAAATCTTCCGACACCCTTTTGTTCGGGTGCGGAAAAAAGTATGTTTAACACCATTGAACCGAGAAAAATCGATCCCCACAATGTTCCATTGACCTTTGAACCCATTATCAATGCAGCAATCTTGATCCCTGAAAAAATAATCAAAACATTCGGCAAATTTTGCATGATCCCGTAAAATGTATTTTTTCGCTTTATCTCCTTGATCATATTAAGAACAAAACCAAGTCCGACCTGGAAGGCACCCAAATAAATTGCAAATTTTAAAAATGGTATCGCACTTTTATCAAGATTATCAACGGCAAGATTTATAGGTACAACCCTTGCAATTACTTCCGGTAACGGTATTCCGAAAAATCCGCCCGTAATCGCACCCATAATGATCGTTGCTATACCCGAAAAGAAAAAGATGTAGATCATAGATATTCCATTACCAATGAATTTTCTTATCTTTTTATTTAATAAAATAATGCCGGTTATAAGTGTAATGACCAGACCGTAGCCTGCATCGGTTATACAAAATCCAAAGAAAAAGGTAAAAAAGAGTGAAATAAAAATAGTCGGGTCTAATTCCGTATAATTCGGTCTACCGTACATATCCGTAATAAGTTGGTAAAAACCAACCGTTTTTGGATTTTTATAATCAACAGGAACATTTTCACCTTTTTGCGGATCACTGAATTTTACATAAAGGACATCATATTGCTTAAATAATTCTTCCGATTTTGTAGTGCAATTCTCAGGTATCCATCCAAATATATGAAATGTCTTTTGGCTCGAGGGGAGTGAAAATAAAAGTTGATCCTTCTTTTTTTCGTTCTCATAATGATCTATGGCGATCTTTATTTTTTTAAGATAGGGTATATATCTGCTTAAAATCGTTTTTGTATTCTCTATCTTATATGAAAGCGTTTCAATAATTTCCAAGGATCTCTCTATTTCATCTCTTGGAATGCCCTTATAATTTTTTAACTCATAGATCTCTGTTTCAAATTGCTTTTTAATTGTCTCTATCTTTTCGGAAATACTGTTGTGATTAACAATAAAAACACCTGTTTTCTGTTGATATTCCCCTGTTTTTTCTGTGTAAGTAAATGGAATTTTATCTAATTCTTCTAAAAATTTATCATAATCCCGACTATTTATTGTTACGACCGCACATTGTGTCTTATTGGTATTTTTTATATCCTCCATTTTGCAGTGCAATTCATTAATTATTCTAATGTGCTCTATCCTATGGTTTTGTGTGTGGATCTCAATCTGTTTTTGCCTCATTTTATCAAGGTAGGTTTCTATCTCTTCATACAAGCGTTCAATTTCGTCTATCGGCATAACATTTAAAAGGTCTTCATCTTTAATGAGAACTTTTTCACCGGCAAATGCAGGCTTTGGCTCAATATTGTATGGTTTAACATTGTTGTATATCTTGTATAATTTTTCAAGGATCTCATCTATACTGTTCTTTTCTATGAAATCTTTTACAAGGATATTCTTATCTATATGAACAACGCCCAATTTTACGAGGTCTTTTATAACTTTTCTTTCCTCGCTCTTTAATCCGATGATCTCTATTTTTTTAAACTTTTTGATTGCCATCTTTTAATATTTTTTTTGTTATATCCTCGATAATTTTATCTATTTTACCTTCAAATTTTTTATTGATATTACTTTTTTCCGTCTTTATCTCTTCCTTCAGTTTATTAACTTTCTCTTCAAAATCTTTTTTCTCTACCTTTTCCTGTTGTTCTTTAAACTTTTCAATATCGGTTTTTGCTTCTTCCTCCATTCTTTTTATTTCAATATCCGCTTCATATAATATTTTTGCAATTTTCTCCTTTGCTTCTTTTATTAACAAATTACCTACTTCTTCGGCTTTTTTAATATTTTCAAAGGCATTCTTTTTAGTTTCCACCATACACTCTCCAGATTCTTATTTTAATATTTATTATACCATTTTAAAATTTAAATTCAAGAGGTAATGATTTAATTTTTTGCGAAATAAGAAATATAATAACCACAGCACCAAGAAGGTGCTGGATATACCACAGAGCACACAGAGAACACTGAGGATAAATACAAGTCAAAAGTTGAAGGTCAAAGGTCAAAGGTCAAAATGCAAGAATAGAATAACCACGGATTTAACGGATTATACAGATTTCAAAGTCTTTTAAATTTTCAGTTTAAGTGATTTTACTAAATCACTTTTCATTAAATCTTTTTTTTAAGTAGA
>JAUXGM010000145.1 GCA_030622125.1 bacterium
AGTTCCGCTAAGAAATAGAGGTTATAAACTTCATCACCAAACTCCCACATTGCCGGATCATCGGGATTGATGGTAACCAAAACACCCGCATCAACCAATTGGTCAAGATGAAGATCCTCTATATTTTCAATAAAGAAATTATAATTTGAAATAGGATTTGATTCCAGTCTCACATTATTTTCAATAAAGAGTTCTATGAGATCATGATTTTTATAATACCTTTTGTATAGGGGAATTGCATGCCCGATGCCATTTGCTCTTAACAATGTTAAAGCGGTGTAAATATTTTTTAGATTTTCCTTTTCACCACACATTTCCCCTGCGTGAACGGTTCTTCTAAAAGATGTATCAAAGGTTAATTTAAATGCCTCATAATGTTTTTCGGGAGGATTTTCCATTTCTTCACCGGCAAGGTCAATACCACGGATTTTTTCGTTATCTTTATATTTTAAGAATTCTTTTACCAACTTTACGGATTGTTCGGAATCTATTTCCCTGCCAATAGTAAGAATAAGTTTGACTTTAATTCCTGTTTCTTCCATACCTTTTTCAAACCCTTCAAGAGAATAACCGATCACTTTATCAATGCTCAATCCCTTTTTCGTATGATACTGGGGAGCAAATCGAACCTCAGCATATTCGATATTTTGCGATTTTAAATACCTGCAATGTTCCACCGCAAGTTCGCTCAAATCACTTTTTTCTTGCATTAAATTTATGGCAAGATTAAAAACATCAACCATTTTATATTTTCTCAATGCTCTTTGAAAAGACATTATCTTTTTAACGGAATCAAGTTTTTGATCCTCCTTTGTTGCATAATGAATAAATTTGTTCTGAATATCATATTCGGGGAGCAATAATTCAATCCCTTTCCTTTTTGATAATTTATAAATTGCTTCCGGCGGTACGGCTCCATCCCAATGGATATGTAGAATATTTACTTTTTCCTTTTTTAATTTTTCTAATAATTTTGGATTTTTAATTTTTAGTTTTCTTTTCATTTTCAACCTTTTTATTTTCATCTATCCAGATTATTCTTGAAAAATAATATTGTAACTTCATTTTGTTACAATCAAATTTTAACAAGGTGAAATAAGTTTTACCATAGATCTTCTCATCAGAACCAGCAAAAATGGCTGGAATAAAAATTCTTTTTCTTATTTTATTATTTTCTAAATTTATTATATAAAGTTTCGTATATAAAAAATTAAAATATCCCGTAATCAAAAATTCATCATCTTGATTTACAAAAATGGGTGGAAGAAGATTGGTTGACACTCCATTTAAAAACCAGAATCTATGGTTATAATAAAGGAAAAAATCTTTTTTACCTCTTCCTATAATACAATCGTTATTATAATGAGAAACTTTATAATCAGATATTTTTTTTGGACTACTATCTTTCCAAAGAATTTTGCCATATTTATCATAAAATGTTATTTGTGAACCATCAATAAAAAAATAGGTAGAATGATATTTTTCATCTTTATCCCTCCCGTAATAACTTCCGTTATAATTATATTCATTTAATTTTTCCATTTTGTTTGAATAAAATGCAATTCTAATAATCTCGGAATATTTTTTAGCTTTTGTCTTGAAAATGTTTAACCTAAAAATATCAGCCTTTCTGTTAAATGCCGGTTTTTCATTTTCTTTTAGTAGTAATGTATATGTATTTCCATTGGTATACGAAAAGATTTTATTCTTCTTTACTTTATAAGTTGTAAAATTATAACTAATATCTCTCAATTTTTTCTTCTTTTTTTTCTCAATTTTTCCTTCTTCTATTAACTCAATTGTTTCTATGTTAAATATATAAAATTTATTACCTGCAACTATTTTTAATTTGTTTTTATCAATAGCCCAGGCATGAGAATATTTTGATTTAGAATTTCTTGAAAGGATCTGTTTCAAACTTAGATCTTCGTTCACCTTGTAAACTTCAATCTTTCCATCTTTAGAATGGTTAATTAAAAATTCGTTATAAACGAAAAAATTACATCCTGTTTCAATATTAATCGGAATGTTTTGAAAACTTATTTTAGGCTGAGGTTTTGATAAGAAGAGTGGAACTATTAAAATAAAAATGAAAAAAATTGTAATAATTTTAAAGAATGATTTTTTGAAAAAAACAAAAAATAAGACCAATGCAAAAATAAAAAACATCAAAAACAACATTATTTTTGAAAGATTGGGTAGAAAAAAACTTGCTATAAATATTGATATAACAAATATGATTAAATAAATGAAGGCGTGCAATCTCTCCTTATTACTTATTTTAATCTCTTTTTTAATTTTTCTTCTCTTTAATATTCTTTTGGCAAAATAAAACATTCCAATAAATGCAACTATTCCGACAATGATCATTGGAATATTTAAATTCTCAGGCAATGGAATTTTAAAAATATATACTAATGCACCAACAGTATTGTTGAAAATGTGCACAAAAATATTTAACCATATATTATCAGTAAAAATATAAATTAATCCGAGAAAAATACCCACTGCAAAAATCTCCAAAAATAAATTTAGAGAATGTAAGGAAGAAAAAATCAAAGAAGATAAAATAAGGGCTGGAAGAGTTCCAATTTTTCTTTCAAAGGATTTTAAAAGTAAGCCACGAAATAATATTTCTTCGGTTATAGGTCCGAATATTCCTATATATAAAATTATTTCCCAATTTGACAATTTAACCATTTTTAAAAAATCAAAAAGGTATTTTGACTGATTTTCTAATTTGAAAGCAGTTTGTATAAATCCGTCAAAAACATAAATAACTATGTAGCCAAAAATTATAAAGAGTAAATAATAAAAAAGATATTTATTTATATTTTTGAATTTTAAATAGTCAAATTTATTAAGTTTAAATAATTTAAAAAAATTCTTAAAGAAATAAAGCAACAAAAGAAATGTTAAAAAAAGAAAAATCAAGTTTAAAATAAGTGGCGACGTTTTTATTATAAGTGATTTATAGATATAACCATTAAAAAAAATCTCATAAATTACTAAACCAGTGATAAAAGGAATAATATTCCACTTATTCTTGACCATATTAAACCTCCTAATTTTACTTTACGATTACCGCTGTTCCATTTACGGAAACCATTAGCATACTTCCATTTTTTCCAATCGTTTCATAATCAATATCAACTGATAAAATGGCATTTGCCGAAAGGTTTGCTGCTCTTTCCTCCATTTCCTTTAATGCAGATTCCCGTGCTCTAATTAGTTCATTTTCGTATGCACCAGATCTACCGCCGAATGTATCGGTCAAATTCGCAAAAAAATCCTTAACAAAATTTGCGCCGACTATCACTTCCCCGGAAACAATCCCTAAATACTTGACAACCTTTTTCCCTTCAATGGTGGGTATTGTAACTACCAACATAATAATCTCCTATCCAATAATATTTACTTTTCTTATTTTTAAGTGATGTATTATACCACAAATTTTTTACATATCAAAATTATCGTCAAAATTATTTGCAATTGAATTTGAAAATTGTTATAATACTTAAAATGTTTAAGCCGGGATGGTGAAATTGGCAGACACGCATGGTTCAGGACCATGTGAGGGCGACCTCGTGCAGGTTCAAGTCCTGTTCCCGGCATATTTTTTGGTTTTTTCGTTAATTATGATATAATAAAATAAATTTGCAGGGGTGCGTAAGCTGAGAAGACAATTTTTGTCTACCCTTTGAACCTGATGCGGGTAATACCGACGAAGGAAGCTTCACAACTCCTCCTGCTTGAATAGGAGGCATTATGTCAAATTCAGAATTACCACTTGGTAAGATTTCACCGGAGATATTCAGGGAAGTTATTTATCCGGCACTTGGAGCAAGATCAAAAGATGTTATTATTGGTCCTCAAAGTGGCGTCGATATCGGTGTTACAAGGATAGGAAACAAGGTTATTGCAACAACTACCGATCCGGTCTTTATTGTTAAAGAATACGGATTTGAAAAAGCAGCATGGTTTGCAATTCATATTCTCGTTTCAGATGTTGTAACAAGCGGATTGAAGCCGGATTTTCTAACAATTGATCTCAATCTTCCTGTTGAGATACAAAAACAAGAGGTTGCCTTGCTTTGGAATACGATCCACCGAGAATGCGAAAAAATGGGAATTGCCATTATAAGCGGACATACCGGAAGGTACGACGGTTGCAACTACCCGATGGTAGGTGGTGCTACTGTAATTGCTGTCGGAGATGAAAATGAATACATTGCACCGACAATGGCAGAACCAAAGGATAAGATCGTTGTAACAAAGGGGTGTGCCATTGAAGCAGCGGGACTTTTTGCCGCAACTTTTCCACAAAAAATCAAGCAATTATTCGGTGAAAAGATATACCAAAAAGCAGATAGACTTTTTTATAAGATGTCGGTTGTAAAAGAGGCTGAGATCGCCAGAAAGATTGGATTGAGGGATAAGGGTGTAACATCAATGCACGATGCAACAGAAGGCGGTGTAGTTGGCGGACTTTATGAGGTTGCAAAAGCATCCGATGTCGGAATGATCATAGAAAAGGAAAAGATCATTGTGAAACCCGAAGTAAAAGCAATTTGTGATTATTATAAGATGGATCCCTATATTTCAATAAGTGAAGGGACAATGCTCATAACGGTAAAGCCTGAAAAAGAAAATGAACTTGTAAGGAAACTTAAAGAAAATAATATTGATGCCTCAACGGTTGGTGAAATAACGGAAAATAAGGATGTAATTATCAAGGATAAAAATGGAAGTCATACTCTTGAACATCCACGAATAGACCCCTTCTGGGCTGCATTTGGAAAGGAATGTACTGGGAATTGACAGGAAAAAGCAGTGAATAGTGAATAGAAAATAGTGAATGGTAAAAGCCGTAATGGCACGGCATGCCGTGCCATTATTGTCATTCAAAGGACCTTGCCGAAGAATCCACCTTTATTATTATTCTTCATTTATATGGAGTTTACCCCGTAAATTGAGTTGCGGGGTCATTATGAGGATTTTGAAAAAATCCGTAATAATCTCTAAACGAATCCGGGACACATCTCAACAAAAAAAATCAGTTTGATGAGATAATGTCCCTCTTTTGTTAGTTACAGAGATTAATATTTCTTTACTTATTCCCTTATTCCCTTATTGCCTTGTTTATACTGTTCTCGGGTGGTTTTATCGTTATCTAAGGAAGAATCCGGGACACATCTCAACTTTCTTGGGACGCACCTTCGGAGTTTATCCCGTATCTAATACGGGAAGGTACGTCCCGCTTGTTTTCTGAATTTAATATTTTTTTACTAACCTCTAACCTC
>JAUXGM010000007.1 GCA_030622125.1 bacterium
CCTAATAAGACAGGATTTAGAACAATAGAAATTAATTTTCTACTTTAAAAAAAAGATTTAATGAAAAGTGATTTAGTAAAATCACTTAAACTGAAAATTTAAAAGACTTTGGAATCCGTATAATCCATTAAATCCGTGGTTAAGAAAATCTTATTTCGCAAAAAACTAAATTGTAAAAATATTTGAAAAAAATGGTAAAAAATGATAAAATACAAAATATAAAAAGGTATAAAAAAATAATTAGTTTTTTATACAATTTAAACAAAGGAGATTTAAGATGAATAAAAAAGAATACGCACAACAAATTGTTAATGAATTACTCACCTTAACCAAAGGTGAGATTATCGAAGTAGCAGATTTTGTTCACTTTTTAATAGAAAAAACAAAAAATAAAGGTATTCCGTTACATCAAGCAGGTTTGACACAAGAAGAGGCATTAGATTTACGGAGACGTTTGACAACCTTTGAAAGTGATTGGAATGTACCTGGAATGGAGGCTTATGATAACTTATAAACAATGATAGCGGAGAGAGAAAAATGAAGAGAAATTCGATATATGCGATTGCTTGGTGCATATTTATTATCGTACTTATTTTTCATCGTGAAATTGGTTTTGTATCCGGTTTTCTTCTTTTGATCATTATCAGTTTTTTATTTGAAAAAGATAAACTATGGGTATGGATACCCGCAATTATTATTTCATGGATATGGGTATACATTGCTCGGGATATTTATTCCGGATACAATACATTCAATCTTTCAATAATGAATATTTCTCTCTTTCCGGTAATTATATGGCCAACCGGACTTGTTTTCGGATACTATTTTTTATTTCCCAAAGTTAGAGGAAGAAATTGGATGATCAAATGGGTAAAGATGTTTATTATATATTCTTTTGCTCTCATTATGTTTGAATCAATCGGATATAATTTATTTGGAATTTGTCTTGATTACGGCAAATCGAATATGTATCACGGATGGCCTGTATTAAATTGTTTTCATAGTCCACAGTGGATGCAGTTTGGATATTTTTTGAATGGTCTGGTCTTTTACGGAGTTGCATCGTTTTTCAGTGAAAGAAAACAATAGAATTTATTTAACCACAAACATTTTATTGCTTTTTTTTTAAAAATATGCTAAATTAAATCATAAACAAGGAAGGTTTTAAAATGATCGGAATATTTATCAATCCAAAAAAAGTTGATTACAAGACAAAGTTAGAAGAACTTTTTAAAAAGATAGAGAAGAACAATATCGAATTTTCTCTCAACAATGAAGTAAGGCAATTTTTTTCCAAAAGTTATCATTATGAGGATAAAAATCATTTAGTTAAAAATAAGGAACTTATTATAATTGTTGGCGGAGATGGAACATTTTTGAAACTGCTTCATGAAACCGGAATGATAGAGGGTAAATATATTTTAGTTAATATCGGTTATATTGGTTTTTTATCATCTTTTACCTATAAGGAATTTTATAAAAACTTTGACGGGATTATTAGCAATAAAAATAAGTATATTGAACTGTCGATCTTATCTATAAAAAGTGAAAAAAATAATTACTTCGCTATAAATGATATTGTATTTGAAAACATGGGACCGACAAAACTTCTGAATTTTAATCTATATGTTGATAATGAGTTTTATCATAATCTCCGTGCGAGCGGACTGATATTAAGTACCACAACGGGTTCTTCCGCTATTTCATATTCAACCGGCGGTCCAATAGTTGAGATTGGTCTTCCGTTGATCATTTACAGGTCCATAAGCCCGCAATTTAATTGTGATCCATCTGTTATCTTTAAAGGTAATCATACATTTAAGGTGGAAAATAGCAATTCTTTCCCAATTATATACACTATTGACGGTGCGGAAACAATCGAAATGAAACCAAACGAATCGGTAGAAGCAACACTTTTCAAAGAAAAGAAATGTCACCTTGTTCTTTACAAAAGCAAAAAGATCAGCACAATACTTAAAGAAAAGTTGTTTAAAAAATAGGGACGGAGGTTGCAAAAGTTGCATTATTGTGGAATAAATACCCAAAAATCTTGCATTTTTAGGGAATAGAAATAAAAAATATTTGCATTTTTATGGAATATATGGTACAATGAATTGTGTTAAGACACTTATAGGAGCATTAAGATGCAGTTTTTACCGGAAAAAACAAGATTGATAGAAATTTTAAGTAAGTGGAATCTCTGGAATGATAATCAATATGAACTCGGAGTAATAAGACCTGATTATATTAATAAAATGAGTGCTTTTTTAAAAGCAGGAAAGATATTGACCATAACAGGTGTTAGAAGGAGTGGAAAATCAACTATTATGAAGCAATATGCAAGCAAATTGGTAAATGAAGGAATTCCTCAAAACAATATTCTCTTTGTGAATTTTGAAGAAGCGGAATTTGACAATCCTAATCTAATCCTTTTATTAAAAATATATGAGGCATACAAAGAAATATTGAAACCCACAGATAAACCGTACATTTTTCTTGATGAGATTCAAAATGTTCCCAGATGGGAAAAATTTGTTCGTTCAATAAATGAAAGAAAAGAAGCTCATATAATAATTTCCGGCTCAAATGCAAAAATGCTATCTCAGGAATTTGCTACTATTTTAACGGGGAGACAATTGGTTTTAAGTGTTTTTCCGTTATCATTTAATGAATTTCTTTTGTTTAATGATATTCCAAAAATTGATGATAAAATTATTGCTTTAAATTCGGAAAAGATTAGAGAATTATTCAGGTCGTATATTAATTATGGCGGTTTTCCCGAGGTTACAATTTCTAATGAAGATGACATAAAGATACGACTTCTTAATACCTATCTTGATGATATTATCCAAAGAGATATTGTTGCAAGGCATAAAATACGAAAAATTCAAGAATTGCATTCCCTTGTAAAATATTATATAAATAATTTTTCCAATCAAATTACCTATAACAGTATTCGCAAATTTATTGACCTTGAAATAAAAACAATAAAGGAGTATTCACATTATTTTGTCGAAACAAATCTAATCTTTTTTATTAAACGGTTTTCATATAGTTTAAAAACTCAAGAAAAAAATTCCAGGAAGCTCTATCTAATAGATACGGGATTATCTCTTGCCAATAAAATAAAAACATCAAAAAATGTAGGAAGAATCATAGAAAATCTGGTTGCAATAAAATTAAAGTTTGAAGAATTTAAAAACCCTGGTAATAATACTTACTACTGGAAGGATAATTATAATCGGAAGGAAGTTGATTTTATAGTGCAAAATGGGAATGAAATATGTGAAGTAATTCAAGTATGCTGGGATATTAGTGATGAAAAAACTCGAAAACGTGAAATATCCGCTATGTTATCGGCTATGGAAGAATTTCAATTAAAAGAAGGATTGATCATTACCGAAGATTTAGAATATACCGAGAGTATAAATGGATATATAATTTATTATAAACCTATTTGGAAATGGTTACTGTCAAGCAGTTGAAAAAAAGTAGAAAATATACTAAAATAATACAAAGATAATTAGGAGAAGATTACGAGATGTTAAACTATCTAAGGGTAAAAAATTTCGTTTTGATCAAAGATCTTAAACTTGATCTTTCGGATAACTTAAATGTTTTTACAGGTGAAACAGGTGTAGGAAAGACGATTCTTGTAAACGCCGTAAAGGTCTTGCTCGGTGATAAGATCATAACTAAATTGGTATCGGGGAATGATCAAGCTGATATTGAAGGTGTTTTCTCACTCAGAGATGAAAATGCAAAAAAACCTCATCAGTATGGATTTGAAGGAGATGAAATTATTTTAAGACGCATCATCAGTAAAAAGAAAAGAGGGAGATATTTTGTAAATGATACCATTGTAACTCAAAAGACCTATCAAGATATAGCAAAGAATCTTATTGATATTCATAGTCAAAATGAAAATCAAACGCTTCTCGATGAAAATATTCAAAAGGAGCTCTATGATAACTACATTAAGGTTGATAAAAGTGATTATTACGATACTTATAAAAAATATAATGAACTAAAATTCGAGATTGCATCAATGGAGGAAGAGAAGGGAAAAATAAGTAAGGAATATGATTATATTAAATTCCAATATGATGAGATTAAACGAATAGATCCGATGCCCGGAGAAGATGAGGAATATCGGGAAAAATTAAGAATATTAAAAGGAATAGAAGAATATAAATCTACGGTATTCGGACTAAAATCGATCCTCTACGAAGATGAGAACAGTATCCTTACTTTATTGGAACGGGGTTCGAAATTGCTTTCGGAGATCTCTAAATTCTCTCATGAGATAGGTAAATCGGCTGCTGATATTGAGGATATGAAGGAGAAGATCATAACACTTTACCGTTCACTTGATATGGCTGAGAATATAGAAAATGAAGATATAACAATTGATGATATTCAAGAGAGGTTATCGCAGATAGAAAAACTCTATAAATATGGTAAAACGATAGAGGAGATCATCAATTATGAAAAGGAACTTGAGAAGAAACTTTCCTTTTTCGACGGTTCAAAATTTGATATTAAAGGTAAGAAAGAAGAGTTAAAAAATATCAAGGACGATCTTACAAAAAAAGCATCTCAAATCCATAACCACAGGGTAAAATGGAAGGTAAAATTTCAAGAAAAGGTAAATAAAGAACTTGAAAATGTTGCGATGAAGGGATCAAAATTTTATGTTGATATAGATGAGGATAAAGAGACCTTCAAGTCCGATGGTTTTGATAATGTCCGATTTTTAATTGATACGACGGGAAAGGGAAAATTCCCATTAAATATGATTGCATCGGGTGGTGAACTTTCAAGGATAATGCTTGTTTTAAAGGAAATATTTATTGATGATGATTCCGTTGAAACATTGATATTTGACGAAATAGATATGGGTATCGGCGGGCAAACCGCATTAAGTGTCGGTGCCAAGATAGAAAAAATATCTAAAAAAAAGCAGGTTATTACCATTACCCATCTTCATCAGATTGCAAAATTTGCCGATTACCATTTCAGTGTTGAGAAAAAGAAAAATAAGGCGGAAACCTATACAACTATTAACAAATTGGATCAAAAGCAAAAAATAGAAGAGATAGCAAGAATGCTCGGCGGAACAAAAATGTCCGAAAATACAGTTAAACTTGCCAAGGATCTTTTAAAAAAATGAAACTGATCGTTGATATAAATCTTGGGAAACTTACAAAATGGCTTCGTATACTCGGATATGATACGAAAATATATAAAGATAAAGAATTTTTAGATTATCTTGATAAGGACGAATTTATCATCTGTACAAAAAATTATTCTGTATATGAGTCGTATAAAGACCGTAAAAATATTATCTATATTCCTTATGATGATTATGAGGTGCAACTTTTTTTTCTTGCAAAAAAAGGCATAATTACGAAAACAGAAAATTTTTTCAAAAGATGCCCTCTTTGCAACAGTGAACTCATTGATATAGAAAAGGAAAAGATCAAAGACCTTGTACCGCCATTTATTTATAAGGCACATAATCAATTCAAAAAATGCCCTAACTGTAATAAAATATATTGGCAGGCAACACATACATATCAAATCAAAAAGAAGCTGAATAAAATATTTGAGGATAAAAAGCCGTTTAATATCGGAATAACAGCAGGAGATATGAATGGTATCGGACCGCAGATAATTTTGAAGCTCTATATAAAAAGGAAGGATCTTTTTAGACAAAATAGGATCTTTATAATAGGATCAAGGGAGGTCTTTGAGTTTTACATAAAATATTATAAAAAATTTTCAAAGAAATTAAGTAAAATAGAATTGAACATTGTAAAAAACAGTGATAAATATGATCCGCAAAAATTGAATCTTTTTGATGTCGGACTTAGAAATAAGGAAAAATTTGCTCCTGGGAAGCCGACGGAACATTCAGGTGAATTGACCTTTCGCATACTCGAGAGATCGGTTAAATTATTCTATGCAAATGAGATAGATCTCATTGTTAATACACCGAATTCAAAAGAGGCGTTAAACCTTGCCGGTCATAAACTAACAGGTGCCACGGAGTTCTATTCAAAGGGAAAGAAAGCCCTTATGACCTTCTATTCCGATGAAATGATCATTGCACTTTTAACAAGGCATATTTCTATAAGCGAGGTCTCAAAAGCAATTACCGTTGATGAAATATTATGGGCACTGAATATATTAAGATCCTACGGAAAAATAGGTGTTATGGGATTGAATCCGCATGCATCGGAAGGGGGATTGATCGGTGATGAAGAAAATGAGATCATAAATCCTGCAATTGAAAAAGCAAAAGATGCGGGAATTGATGCCGTCGGTCCGCTTGTTTCGGATACATTTTTTATGGGAGAAAAATGCAATGCCTATTTATCAATGTATCATGACCAGCTCTTACCGCTTTTTAAAAGGCTCTACCTTAAAAGATCATTTCAAGCATCACTTGGACTTGATATTAAGAGGGTATCGGTATCTCATGGAACGGCATGGGATAAGGTAAAAGATTTTAGTGCAAGCTGCGAATCTCTGGAATTTATTCTTGATAAAGGTATCAAACTTGTTAAATGGGAATAAAAAGAGGTCTCGGGCAAAAATTTATTCTTGATAAAGAATATTTAAGATCACTTGTTGCTCTGTCGGAAGTTACCGATAAAAATATTTTAGAGGTCGGTAGCGGTAAGGGAACATTAACCGAGATATTACTTGATAAAGGAAAGAAAATAATATCGGTTGAGATTGATAACAGACTTTGTGAAGGGCTTAAAAATAAATTCTCGGATGAATTAAAACTTCTCATTGTACCTGCTGATTTTTTGAAGCTGGATATTAGTATGTTAAAAGGTGAAAATTGGGTCTTTTTTGCGAATATCCCTTACTATATAACAACACCGATAATTGAAAAATTGATAGAAAATAATAAATATTTTGAAAATTATTACTTAATGGTACAGTATGAGGTTGCCCGCCGTCTATTTGCATCTGAGGGGAATAAGGATTACGGTTCGCTTTCCATCTTTTTTTCAACATACTTTACAGGAAGAATATTAAAGAAGGTGCCGAGAACGGTTTTTAGCCCTATTCCAAAGGTTGATTCTGCATTTATTACCTTTAAAAATGATATAAAAGCAGATGTAGATGAGGATTTTTTTAGAATGATCCGATTCATATTTTCCCAGCGGAGAAAAATGATTGTAAATAGTTTGACCAATTATTTTAAAAATCTTGATAAAAATGATATAATAAAAATATTTAAAAAGGTAAAAATAGATGAGAACCAAAGACCTGAACAAATCCCTTATAAAAAGTTTCTTGATCTTTACAATGTTATTAACAGCAATTAACTGTTATGGAATTGGAGAGATAAGATCGGGTAGTGAGATCGCTTCCTACACGGTAGCCGGGAATTTTGAGTATCTTCCTAAAAATCTTGCTTTTTATAACTATGAGATAATATTTTCACGAATAGATCATTCCAAGATCGCAATTGAGGTTCATAATTATTTTAAACAGATAAAGGATATACCTCTTTCTTCTGATATTGAAAATAAGCAAAAGATCAAAAAACATTATTCCGTAATTGATAATTACTTTAAAGAAAATGTTTTTTCAGAAAAAGATACTTATTTGGAAAGGGCATTTAAGATATTCAACTGGGTAAACAAAAACATAGACTATAAGATCTCTCCTGAGAATAAATTAGAAACCCCTCTCTCTGTATTTACACAAAAAGAGGGTGATTGCTACGGTTATACCGTTTTGACCGTTTATCTTTTGAGATTAAGCGGTATCCCTGCGAAATCGGTCTTTTCGTACCTTTATAATAAAAGTAGGGTTACAGGCATTTCCGGGGATTATTATCATTCTCTTGTTTCAGTTCACCATCCTCTTTATGGATGGATACTTTGTGAACCGCAAAAGATGTTCTTCTGTGTAACTACCAATCATATTCCTATCTTTACAGAGGATAATTCACCGAAATCAACGGTAAGATATTATGAAAAAGCGGGAGAAATGGAGTTCGCAACAGATAAGGATGAAGAGAGTTATCAAAAAAATAAATTCCTTGAGATATTTATAAAAAGCGACAAAAGCGGAGAGAAAAGAATAATTGAAAGTAATATAAAGATTAAAGGGATAACAAATATTGTGGAATTTAAATTTATCAGTGGAATGAACAGATTGTATGATGGTTATCTTTTAGATGAGGTAGAACTTCCCGTAAGTAGTGAAAACAGTAGTTTCATTGTGATGAACAGAGATACAAATCTTACATTTAAGCTCGTTTATGAGGCGGATAAACAGTTGATCCACTATCAAAATGAACAAAATGAACTTTATACGGCGGATAATGGAAATAAATTTATATTCGGGCTGAAAAAGGGCGATTATAATGTCTTTTATCTTAGAAGAGATATTCCTGTTGAGATTTACAGATTAAGAGTAGAAAACGGTATTCCGAATTTTTCGCCTTCGGAGGTTAATTTTCTTTTAGAGAAGGGAGATTTCAAAAAAGCAGTAGTTTCAATACCCGATCTTGGAGAGATGGAGATAACAAAGGAGCAAACGGGTTATATCTTTTCAAAGGAACTTCAATACGATGAAAAAACGCCGATCTATATTGATTACAATGATGGCTATTTTTATATCTTCGGACTGAAGAAGCGATCTATGAGTATTACACTTCATAGCCACAGTGGAAAAAAGGTTATAAGGGATTTAAAATAATGCAGGGTGAAGGTAAGATATACAAGATAACTGAACTTGTTCAGAATATCAACAATTTTTTCGAGACAAATTACAGTAATATTTATGTTGAAGGTGAAATATCGGAACTCCGTCCCGCCCGTTCGGGACATATCTATCTAACCTTGAAAGATGACAGGGGATCAATATTGCGAGGTGTAATATTTAAGTGGGCATCTCAAAGGATCAGGAATATTGAGGATTTAAAGATTGGGAATTGCGTTATTGCAGAGGGAAACCTAAATATTTACAGCGGTTCGTCCAATTTTCAGATGATCATAGTAAATATATTCTCTATGGATGAAAAAGGAAAATGGCAGCAGGAATTCGAAAAATTAAAAAAGGTATTGGGTTCAAAAGGCTATTTTGATCCGGAAAGAAAAAGAAAACTGCCGAAGGTAGTAAAAAATGTAGGCGTTATAACCTCATCAACCGGAGCAGCAATAAAAGATCTGGTATCGGTTTTAAAAAGGCGAATGTCGGATGTTAAGATCGTTTTATATCCGGCGACCGTACAAGGTAAAAAAGCACCGAAAGAGATAATCAGAGGTATTGATTTTTTTAACACAATATACAAAGATGATCTGGATGCCATTATAATCGGTAGAGGCGGTGGAAGTATGGAGGATCTCTGGTGCTTTAATGATGGGAAACTTGCGGATACGATCTTTGGATCAAGGTTACCGATTGTTTCGGCAGTCGGTCATGAGAGAGACTTCACGATCTCCGATCTCGTTGCCGATGTTAGAGCAGCGACACCGACAGCAGCAGCAGAACTGATATCCATTGATCAGAGCGATATGTTTTTTAGGACAAGAGAATCTCTACTTAGAACCTACACGATAATTAATAATAGATTTAATCTTATCGAGCTTAGATTTGGTAAGATAAGAGAGTATATCTTCCGATATGAGAACCGTATAAACACCTTATCACAAAGATTTGATACAGCAGTCATTCAAATCGGTGATGCCACATTAAAAAAGTTTGATAAAATAAGGAATATTTATTCCGAACTAAAAAATAGATTGTATTCCAATTTTTCTATGGAAAAGGTTGAACTATTACAAGAAAAATTATCAAGTTTTACCGTAAATTTACTTCGGAGCATGAAAAATCGATTTAAGATCACACAAAATATTATTATTCAGATGGGAAACCGTCTCTCGGGACTCTCTCCATTTTCAATATTAGAGAGAGGGTATTCTATTATTTATAAGGATGATAGTATTGTAAAAAAATATATGGATGTTGAAAAAGGCGATAAATTAAGAGCAATTTTACATAATGGTGAATTAGACCTGGAGGTTTTAAATGGTAGAGAAAGAAAAAAAATATGAAGATCTTACGCTTGAACAACTTTTGGAAAAGTTAAACAAGATCCTAACTTCTTTGGAAGACGAGGATCTGCCGTTGGAAAAAGCAGTTGAACTTTTTTCGGAAGGTGCAAAGATAAACAAGATCTCGCAAAAAAAGATTGATGCCCTGCAACAGAGGGTAAAGATCATTAGAGATGACCTTAAAGGGAATTATGAGCAAGAGGATTTTTTAAAAACAGATGATGAGTAATATCCTGCAAAATTATAAGGAATTCATTGATAAGAAATTGGCAAATTACATAGAAGAACGCCTTAACGGTTCTCTTTATTCTGCTTTAAAATATGCAGTAATAGTTGGCGGCAAACGCCTAAGACCGATAATAATGCTTGGACTATCCAATGAATTCGGATTAAATGAACAGATGATAATTTCCGGACTTATCGGAATAGAATTTATCCATAATTACTCATTGATACAGGATGATCTTCCCTCTTTTGACGATGACGATCATAGAAGAGGAAAAAAGACCGTCCACAAAAAATTTAAAGAGGATACCGCAATACTTGCAAGTGATGTACTTTTAACGGAGGGAATGTATCTTTTTTCGCGGTTACCTGAAAATGAAAAAATTATGAACCTCGTAAATAATTCTATCGGTATAAAAGGACTTTTAAGCGGTCAATATCTGGATATGGAAGAAGATATAAAAGATTTTGAACAACTGATAAATATATATAAGTTAAAAACCTCTTCTCTTTTTAAGGTATCATTTTTACTACCTGTTATATTAGCAAAAAAAGTTGAATATGAAGAAAAAATACAAGACATTGCACAAGATTTCGGTATTGCTTTTCAGATATATAATGATCTGAGATCAACAAAAAAAGAGAATAAAGGAATATTGAAACTACATACCCATAAAAAGGCAAATGAAATATTCGGCGAATATCTTGATAAAGCAAGAAATATCTTTGGTATAATTAAAAAAAATGATACAAGAAAATTATTTGATGGGATATTTTCTCTATTGGAGGAAAAATGATACTTGATAGATTAAACCATCCTTCCGATGTAAACAAATTGAATGAACAGGAGTTGCAAAGATTGTGTGGAGAACTTAGATGGACGATAATCAAGACAACATCAAAAAATGGTGGTCATCTTGCTTCCAATCTCGGTAGTGTTGAACTTACCGTTGCACTTATTAGAGCATTGGACCTTGAAAATGATGATATAATATGGGATGTTGGACATCAAGCCTATGCCTTTAAATTATTAACAGGAAGATATAAGGATTTTCATACATTAAGAAAATTTGGCGGGATAAGCGGATATCTTAAAAGAAGTGAATCGCGATACGATGTATTTGGTGCCGGACATTCTTCTACATCTCTGTCTGCTGCCTATGGGATCAAGGTCGGAAAGGAGAAAAAAGGAGACAACGGCAATGTCGTTGCCGTGATCGGTGACGGTGCACTTACAAGTGGTATTGCACTTGAAGCGTTGAACAACATCGGAAATTCTGCCGAAGATATACTTATTATACTGAATACCAATGAGATGTCAATATCAAAAAACACGGGAGCAATTGCAAAATACCTTTCAAAGTTAATTACAAACTCAACTTACAATAAGTTGGTAGGCAAAGTTGTTGGGATACTCACCCCATACAAGAATCGCGGTGAAACGATGGTCAATGCTTTTTTCAGATTTATTGAGACCTTGAAATTGATGCTCGTTCCGGGAAAGCTCTTTGAGAGTTTCAATATAAGATATTT
The DNA here is from genome assembly GCA_030622125.1 of bacterium. GTDB lineage: Bacteria > AUK180 > AUK180 > AUK180 > AUK180 > JAUXGM01. The sequence continues at coordinate 11,850 of JAUXGM010000007.1, forward strand.
CGGACCATTGGATGGACATAATGTCGAACTTTTAGAAAAAACGATAAGAAAAATAAATAAACTTCACGGACCGAAGATATTAAATGTGGTTACTAAAAAAGGATTCGGTTATAAACCTGCTTATGAAAATCCGATGAAATATCATGGTGTTACACCATTTAATATAGAAACGGGACTTTCCTTGAAGAAGAAAAAGATAAGCTGTTCCAGGGTCTTTGGTAATATCATAGGAAAAATTGTTGAAAGGGATAAAGATGTTATCGGAATTACCGCTGCAATGGGTTACGGTACAGGATTGGATGAATTCGGAAAAAAATTTCCCGATAATTTCTTTGATGTGGGGATTGAAGAGGAACATGCAGTAACCTTTGCCGCGGGAATGGCTGCGAAATCATTAAAACCATTTGTGGCGATCTACTCGACTTTTTTGCAAAGAGCTTATGATATGATCATCCACGATGTTGCCCTTCAGAATTTACCTGTTAGATTTTTCCTTGATAGAGCAGGTATCGTCGGGGATGACGGAGAAACGCATCACGGCGTATTTGATCTTTCTTATCTCAATCTTATTCCTAATATGAAGATAATTGCCCCATCCGATATGGAGTCGCTTGAGCGTTCTATTATAACTGCTTATGGATATAATGCCGGACCGATTGCAGTTAGATATCCAAGGGGTGCATTAGAAGGGGAGATCAAGGACTATGAGGAATTATCTCCGCTTGATATCGGAAAAGGTAGGGCGGTCATCTCATCAGAGAAAGATGAGATTCTCATGATCGGTATCGGGAGAATGGTTTCCAATTGTAAAAAATGGGCATCGGAATTAAAGAAAAATGATGGCATAAGAGCATCGGTCTTCGATGCACTCTGGCTCAAGCCGATAGATGAAGATAGTATAATAAGATTAGCAAAAGGCAAAAAAGCAGTAGTTACAGTTGAGGACAATACGGTGATCGGGGGATTCGGAGATGCGGTTATCAATGTCTTAAATAAAAATAAGATCAATATTCCCGTTATTAAGATCGGCTGGCAGGACACCTTTCCCGTTGCAGGAGAGATAGATCAATTATTTGAACATTATGGTATAGATTATGCTGCTATTTTAAAAAAGATCAAGGAGGTTATATGAGTTTCAAAAAGACATTTGCAATATTTTTTTTATGGAATAAAAAATTAACATTTTGACATTTAAATAACAGGAGGTTATATGAGTTTGGGAGCTTTAAAATTACTTTCCGCAGGTGGACTAATAATAATTTTTATACTTATTCTATCCATCATTGCACTTGCAATTATCATTGAAAGATTTTTTTATTATAAAAAGATAAAGTCAAAAATGGATGAGATGTATAAATCGTTAAGGAATGCACTGATCCAAAAAGAATATGATAAGGTTGAAGGATTATTAAAATCCAATAGAAAATTGCCGCTTTCAAAGATATTAAGCAATGCAATAAGCTCGGCATCATATCTAAATATTGATGAGTTAAAAGAGGCGGTCGAAGATGAAGGTTACCGACAATCATACTATTTGAAAAAACGCCTTCTTACACTTTCTACGATAGGTACTATTTCTCCGTTATTAGGACTTTTGGGTACTGTATTCGGCATGATAAAATCCTTTATGGTCATTGCATCAACAGGAGGAAATCCGGAAGCACTTGCCGGCGGTATATCGGAAGCCCTTTTAACGACAGCGGCGGGGCTTGTTGTGGCAATCCCGGTTATCATTTTCTATAATATCCTTGCCAATAAAAATAAGTTGTTAACAATAGACATTGAGGAGAAGATGGGAAGATTGATGAGATACTTGAAGGGAATAAAGCTAAAGGTGTAATTAAAATGAGATTTGAGAAGAATAGTACAGACAGTGATACCGTAAGATTTGATCTCACCCCACTTGTAGATGTTGTCTTTTTACTGATAATATTTTTTATGGTCACAACCACTTATGTCTATCAGCCGACAATAAAAATAAACCTTCCCGGAAGTTCCCAGCCGGTTTCCGTAAATAGAAATTATATAACTATAACTATTGACAGCATCGGTAATATTTTCCTTTTTGAAAGACGGGTTGATAATTTAGACGAACTTTTTACTACACTGCGGCGAGAATATGAAAAAAACTCCGACAGAATCGTTTTGGTCAGAGGCGACAGAGATACGAGATATGAAAACATTGTAAATATTATTGATACAATTAAAAAGACCGGTTTGAGGAGGGTTTTGATCGCTACAAGATCAAATTATGGAAGATAGATTTGGTAAATACATCTTAATTTCAATACTTCTACATATAATAACGATCCTTCTTGGATTACAAGTTATAAATTTTAATAAGATAGAGATGATCGAATCCAATGAGATTGAACTTCTTGCGCTTAATGATATTACATTTCCTGCCGTATCAAAAGGGGATATTCCGCGAAATAATTATCTTGAAAAAGAAGGATTAAGGGATTATCATGTTAAGGTATTTGATAATAACTTAATTAACGGAGGGGTTACCGATAAGAATCACATCTTTCCGAGGGAAGAAAAATCCATTCCAATATTAGGACTGCATTCCAACATTGAAAAAAGTAAAACAAAAATAAAATCGGAAAAAAATTCCAAATTTAAACTTCCGAGGGTAGAAAATGAATTTTCAAAGATAGAATCCGAATACGAAAAAGGAAAGAAAGCAAAAGAAAAGAATAATTACGAGATCATTTCAAAAGACCTTGAAGGCAGGAAAATAGAAAAAAAAGGAGCGATTCCAAAGAATTTGCATTTTTCAAAAAGTGAAAAGATCATTCTAAATTTTAAGGTAAATAGTGAAGGAAAGGTTGAAGATATTATTCCTGAAACGATAACTTCAAATGAAAATCTGGATATTGCAATAAATATATTAAATCAGTTCCGTTGGGAAAAGGTTGAAAACGAGGAATTTGTTAAAGCAAAAATAATTTTTTATTTTAAGGTTCAATAGGAGGAATTATGAAAAGAACTTTTTTTGTAGCAGTTCTTATTTTTTGCGGTTTGGCATTTGCTATGAATCTCTATGAAGTAGAGGGTGAGATCTATTTAAAACAGGGAAATACCCCCTCAAAGATCGGATTGAACAAGGATTCATCCGGTTTGATGCTGCTTGAAAAAGATATTCTTGAGGTTACAAAGGGTTCAAAAGCAACGATAGGCGATGAAGATTCTTATATGGAGATCTATGAAAATTCCGAGATACTTTTCAGAGAGAAGGATATTAAAATAATCAGAGGTAATTTCTTTGTAGATTCGTTTAATCTTCCCATTGTTATACAGGGGAAAAAATTTGATTTTTCTAATGTTAGAGGCTTAATAAGTGATGGTGTATTTGAGGTTATAGATGGCTGTTTCACATTAAGATCAAAAAAATATAAGATGGGCGATTTTGTCGACCTTTTTGCGAATGACAGAAAGGAGAATGCAGAGAGGGAAGATGTGTTGGCAGAGATCAAGATACCGCCAAAGAGGGAAAAAGAGGAAAAAAAAGATCTTCTGGATATAGAAAAGAAAAACGGTATAAATAAAAAAGTGTTGATTCTTGCAAAAGCAGGGGAGATAGAGGAAGCAATAAATATTTTGCAGGATGGACTTGAAAAATCCTCCGAAGAGACCAGTTTCTTGAATAATCTTGGTGTTTTATACCTAAAAAAAGGTGAAGAAAATAAAGCAATGAGGTGCTACAAAAAGATCTTGCTTTTAAAATCGGATGATCCATCTGCTTACTACAATATTATCTGTATCTTTTCCATTAAAAGGGATGATGTTAATACAAAGTTATGGTATAGGCAGGCAAAACCTTATCTTACAAAGGAATATTTAAAAGCAATGGAAACGGATCCCGACCTTGAATTTTTTAGAAAAATTATAAATGATTAAATTAAAAAAAAGAGAGATACTATTTTCACTTTTACTATTTTATGCACTGTGTGCATCTATTATATTTCTTGCCGAGACATTTACGATTTTGGCAATGGTTCTTTTTCTAATTATGGTAAGGAAAGACGATATAGATAGTGCTCAAAAAAAGTTTTTCTATTTTTTGGTTGCGGCATTCATAATTAGAATAATTACTTCTATGTCCTCATTAAATCCCTCTCTTTCCATTAAAAAAATACATGAGCCATTCTGGTTCATCACCTTTTTCCCTGTCTATTTTTTTAAAAGAGAAGAAGAAAAAATGAAATTGATAAGATCACTTTTAATTGGAATGAGTGTGCTTACAATTTATGCGATATTTATGCATATTGTTATTAAGGAGGAGCACCTCTTTCAAAATAGAATGGCACCAATATCAGGTATAATGACCTATTCCTCACTCTGTTCAATGGCATTGATCTTAAATGTAGCATTACTTTTAAAAGGGAGAGGCCATCTTATTTACTTTTTAACATTCATAATTTTGTTTTGCGGACTTTTATTTACGGTTGGAAGGAGTGGCTGGGTAGGATTTTCAATTGGAATTTTTGTATTTTTCTTGATTAAAAAACCAAAATATCTAATTGTTTTACTATTATTTTTTGTTTCTTTATTTCTTATATCAAAAGGTGTCCGTTCAGGAGTATATTCCATATTTGATAAAACACATCCGAGTAATAAACTTCGGCTTGAAGCGTGGCGTTGGGGAGTGAGAAAATTTTCTTCAAGACCGATTACGGGAACAGGACCCAACACAATTAAATTTTGTAAAAAAACGGATACCGAAGGACTTTCACAGATAACGATTGACGGTATGTGTCATCTGCATAATGCTCCGCTTCAATTTCTTGCCACAATGGGTATTTTCGGTATAATAATGTATCTTTTTTATCTCTATGCGTTTTTCTCGATTCCGATCCTTTCATATAAAAAAACAAAAAGCGTTATTTCGCTTGGAGTTCTTTGTGCAGTAATCTCGGTAACCATTGTCGGATTCTTTGAGTGCAATCTTTTTGATTCGGAGGTTACAATGCTCGCCGGCTTTATGCTTGGATTGACACAAAAGCAGTGAATAAAATAATAAGGGAATAAGGGAATGCAGAGGTTAGAGGCAGTAGATAGTTGAGAATTCCTGCCTGTGCGTTGCACGCAGACAGGGAGAATTGAGAGTTGGAAATCAGTACCCAGTATACCGTATTCCGTGTTGAGTAAATAGAAATGGAATTACTTAAACTCAGTACGAAAAACTTAGTACTTAGTACGATTACTCCTTGAACCTTTGAACTTTTGAACCTTTTAACCTTTTTTTCGGTGTGTCCCGGATTCGAGGATCGGGACTTGAAAAAATAGTGAAAATCTGGTAAGATATGTTATGAAAGCAAAGAGTATCTCAAATAACTTATCTGATCCGGATCCTGTTGTTGTATTTGATTGCAATGAAGAAGTGACAATCGGATTGATTGAGGGGAATAGTAACAAAATGTTATTTTTTGGAAATAAAGAGGAAAGATAGGAGAGCAAATATGTCAAAAGTAGTTTTGGAAAATGTAACAAAACAATATGAAAATGGTTTTGTCGCCGTTGAAAAAATTAATCTTGAAATGCCTGATAAACAATTTACCGTTATTGTGGGACCATCAGGCTGTGGAAAGACGACAACATTAAGAATGATCGCCGGGCTTGAGGAGATCACAGAGGGAAATGTATATATCGGGGATAAGGTTATGAATAACATTTCACCGAAGGACAGAAATATTGCCATGGTCTTTCAGAATTATGCACTCTATCCACATATGACGGTATATGAAAATATGGCATTTGGGTTAAAACTTAGAAAATATCCCAAAGTAGAGATAAAAAAAAGGGTAGAAGACGCAGCAGATATATTGGGCATAGAGCCTCTATTAGATAGGAAACCAAAAATGCTCTCAGGTGGACAGAGACAAAGGGTTGCAGTTGGAAGAGCAATTGTCCGAAAGCCCAGTGTTTTTTTATTTGATGAACCACTATCAAACCTTGATGCAAAATTAAGGGTACAGATGAGAACGGAAATACAATCACTTCATCATAAATTAAAATCCACAATGATATATGTAACACATGATCAAATAGAAGCAATGACAATGGGAGATCAAATTATTATTATGGATAAGGGAAAGATCATCCAGAATGCAAAACCGATTTCAATGTATGATAATCCGATCAATAAATTCGTGGCAGGCTTCATTGGTTCTCCTTCTATGAATTTTATTGAGGGAAAGATAGCAGCGGAAGGCAATAATATTTACTTTACAAATGATGATTCCGTTAAATTGATAATTTTTAAAGGACATAAAAACATAATGGAAAACTATATTGACAGAGAAGTAACACTTGGATTCCGTCCCGAAAATGTGGAAGATAAACTCTTTGTTCCCGATGCAAAACCATATACATCAATAAAGTCGTATGTTGATGTTATAGAACCGATGGGTTCGGAATTATTCATTTATTTTAAAAATCCTTCACACAACTTCGTAGGAAGATTTTCACCCAAATTAAAGACAACGAACGGAGATATAATTGAGGTTGTAATTGATATGGAACGCGTGCATTTCTTTAATAATGAAACGGAAGATGTAATTGTATGAGATTCGATACCGTAAAGATCATATTTACCGATGTGGACGGTGTCTTAACGAATGGGGATCTCCTTGTCTTAAATAATGGACTATACGGCAAAATATTCAATACGAGAGATGGACTCGGAATTGAAAAGGCTATTGCATACGGAATCAAGATATATTGGATAACCGGAAGATCGGATTATGCCACAAAGATACGTGCGGAAGAACTTGGCTGTAAATATGTATTCACAAATGGTAGAACAAAGGAAGATTTAATAAAAAATATCCTAAATGAGGCAAAATTAAAAAAAGATAATGCTATCTTTGTCGGTGATGATATCACTGATGTTCGAGCAAAATCAGTAGTAAAATATTTTTTAGTTCCACAGGATGGACATAAAAAGGCAAGGGAAAGTGCCGATCTTATCATCAATAAAAACGGGGGGAAAGGTGTATTACGAGAGGTAATAGATCTGATCTTAAATGAAGAATGATTTTTTTTTGATCTTACTATTAATTCTTATCGGATGTCAAAAAGTGGATAGGGGGATAAAAGATAGGATCGATGCCGATTATCGGATAGATCATCTATCCATAGCTTCCACCTATAAGAATAAGTCAAATTGGGACTTTTCGGGAGAAGATATAATCATCAAAAAAGATAATATTAGCGGCAAAAATTGTAAGGTCGTTATGAATAACAGATCCGGCAAATCAACAATTATCGGCAGGCAGGGTGAAATGATAATTGATAAAAATATGAAAATTAAAGGAAATGTAATTTATGACGACAGGGATTATAAACTTGTTTGTGAATATTTGGATTATGATATAAAGAGTGATAAATTAACGGTACCGAATACATTTCAATTCTATATAAAGAAAGAAAATAAAAAAATTGAGGGTAAAAAATTGACAAGTGAGGAAAATTTTACTAAAATTTATATAGAAGAGGTTGATAGAATGAGATTTGAGGTAAATAATAAGGCATTAAAAAATGAATGAGTTAAGAGCAGAACATTTAAAAAAGTCGTATAAAAAACGAACAGTAGTAAAAGATGTTTCGATCACTGTAAAAAAAGGAGAGATCATAGGATTGCTCGGACCGAATGGTGCAGGTAAAACAACAACATTTTATATGATAGTCGGACTTATCAAACCCAATGGAGGCAACATATTTTTAGATAACCGTAATATATCTAAGTTACCGATGTATGAAAGGGGGAAATTGGGAGTAACTTATCTTCCACAAGAAAAATCCATATTTAGAAATCTAACTGTTTACGAAAATATTATGTCGGTCTGTGAATTCAAGATAAAGGATAAAAAGAAAAGAGTAGAAGAAACGGAAAGATTGCTTGAAGAATTTAATATTACAAGATTAAAGAACAATCTCGGCTTTCAACTTTCAGGAGGCGAATCAAGAAGAGTGGAAATAGCGAGAGCTCTTGCAGCCGATCCATCGTTTATATTACTCGATGAACCGTTTACAGGAGTTGATCCGAAATCAATTGAAGATCTGCAAGAAATTATATTAAAACTAAAAGAACGAAATATCGGCATACTTATTACAGATCATAATGTAAGAGAAACATTAAGGATCACGCAGTATTCATATATTATCTTTGACGGCAATATATTGACCAGTGGAGAAATGGAGACATTGATAAATGATGAAACTGTAAAAAGTAGCTATCTTGGGAGTGCTTTTGATATATGAGCGGAAATAAAAATCTCGGACTTAATTTAGAGATAAAACAGAAATTAAGGCAGGAATTGCGGCTTACCCCGATATTGATCCAAACAATGAAACTTATGGAACTTTCAACCCTTGAATTACAAGAAAAATTGGAAGAGGAATACGAGATCAATCCATTTTTAAAGATCAATACCGAGGGAAAAAAGCAAGAAGAAAAAATAGATAGAAGTGATGATAATCTACCTAATATAAATATTGATTACTACGAAGATACGATGATGTCATCGGAATTTACAAGATCAGAAGAACCGGAAAATACACCTTATGAGAATATACTTACCTATTCGGAAACATTGGAAGAACATTTGACAAAACAGATCAGGGAACAATTTGATAATATCAATGAAGAAAAAATAGCATTTTTTATGGTTGGAAATCTTGATGAAAAGGGGTTTCAACAGCTCTCTCCCTTTGACCTAAAATTGGAATTCAAAAAAGATCATAAAGATATTACCCTTGCGGAAATAGAACGGATCAGAAAAAAAATTATGCTGCTGAAACCTATCGGCTGCAGTGCTTACAATGTAAAAGAAACGGTCCTGATCCAGATAGAAATGGAAAAAGGCAAAAAAGACATTGCCTATAAGATCGTTGATAAATATTGGTCACTTTTGTTACGGCTCAAATATGAAGAAATTGCAAAAGAAATTGATCTAACAGTTGAGGAAGTTCAAAAATTCATCCTTGGTTTAAAGAAATATGAGATCTACCCTGGACGGCAATTCTCCGATATTGATAATCGTTCTATAATCCCCGATGTTATTTTATTTTTAGATGAAAAAAATGAGATCGTTATCATATTAAATGATCTCGGTTTTTCAAAGTATACTCTAAATAGCGGTTATTACGAAAAAGTTAATAATGAAAAATTTTTTTCACGGAAGGAGATTGGAAGAATGAAGAGTAAATATGAAAATGCACTCTTTCTTATAAAAGGCATATATCAACGAAGAAGAAGCTTATATTTAGTTACCAAGGCAATATTTGAGGTACAGAAACGATTTCTAACCGAGGGTGTTAAAGGACTTAAACCTTTAACCTTAAAAGAAATAGCTGAAAAGGTAGATATGCATGAGTCAACGATAAGTAGAATAACAAGAAATAAATTCGTCCAAACTCTAAACGGCATATTCAGGTTGAAATTTTTCTTTTCCAGTAAATTATCAGGAAAGAATGATGATGATGTTTCTTCAAAGGTCGTAAAGGAAAATATAAAAAAACTTATTGCAGACGAAGTAAAAGGTTTTCCTTTAAGCGATCAAGCATTATCCGATATGATATTGGAAAAATACAATATAAAAGTTGCTCGTAGAACCACTGCCAAATATAGAGAGGCATTAGGTATTCCTCGAGCATCAATTAGAAAAAGAATTATATAGGAGGCATTTATGCAGATAAAGATCGTTGGAAATTTTCATGTTGCAAATTACATTAAGGACTATCTTGTGAAGAAACTTGATAAGATAGATAAGATGATAGGTAGTGCTGCTTCCTGTCAAGCTAATGTTATCCATGAAGGTAAGACAAAGGACAAAAGTTATTCAATAGAATTGACACTTTTCTCGGATAAAAAAACATACCACCTTGAATTGGACGGAAAAGACCCCCTTGAGATCATTGATCTTTTGATGGATAAATTAGAGAGGCAGATAATAAAGCATAAAGAGATCACAAAGATGCGAAAACGCAGACCCAATATCAAAAATATACCATTTCAGGAAGAACCGGAGGAAAAAACCATTATTATTCAACACATAAATCCTAAACCTCTCACAGTAAAAGAAGCAATAATGATCCTTGAAGGTGATAAATATGATTTTTTACCGTTCATTAACGATGATAGAGGGCAGTTGAATGTAATTTTCAAAAAGAAAAACGGGGATTATGGACTCTACATCAAAAAAAACAAATAAAAGTTTAACTTTAAGTAAGTTTTTAGAGGAACTTCGTGGATTCATTCTTTTGGATGATCTTACAAAAATAGGAGATTCGGAAAAAAGAACGATATGTCGTCCGGAATTCGGGCAGTTGGGGCTTCTTTTCCTAAGGTATTTCAAAAATTATAAAGGTGGACAATTTTATATTACGGAAAATCAATCCGATTCATACTATTACAATCTTTCTTATGAGAAAAAAGAAGAATTTTTAAGTTCAATCAAACACTTGGATATACCTGCTTTTATAATTTGCGGTAAAAAACCATTAAAAAAAGAGATCGAATTATTTAAAAAATATAATTTTCCACTTATTTATTCTTATGAAAAACGAATTGAAACAATAAATAAGATCGAGATCTATCTTAACTTTATTTTCGCAGAAAAAAAACATATTCATGGTGTTTTGATGGATGTTTTAGGTATAGGTATATTGATAAAAGGAAAGAGCGGGATTGGCAAAAGCGAGGTGGCACTTGACCTTCTTGAAAGAAAACATCGGCTGGTAGCGGATGACCTTGTTGTTGCTCATAGACGTTCCGAATTCTTGATCGGATACAGTTTGGATAGTCCCTATTCACATTATATTGAAGCAAGAGGTATAGGGCTTATTGATATAAGATCACTTTTTGGGATTCAATCAATAAGACATAAAAAAAGGATAGAGATATTAATTGAACTCATAAAGGGCGATGATATTGATTATAAGGAGTTTGACAGAATAAGGGTGAAATCTCTTTATGAGAAAATACTCGGTATTAAGATACCAAAATACATAATTCCCGTTACCTATTCTAAAAACCTTGCGAATTTAATTGAAGTAATTGCACTTGCACATATTGCAAACATAATGGGTGAAAGTCCTATTAACAGTATAAACGAAAGTATTGCTAAATCACCTAAATCCAAAGTTAATACCTCGTATATTGATACCTTCTATTTTATCTCGGATAATGAGTAAATTTAAAGTATTTATATTGACTCATGGTGATCTATGTAAGGAGTATTGCAACCTTTTCAAGTATGTCGCCGGTGAAGAACTGAGTAAATATGTAATTCCACTGCCCTTGAAAGAGAATATGAGACCAAAAGGGTATATGGCGGATATAAGAAAAGTTTTAGATGATGCCTTTCCATTTTTTCTAACCGATATTTGCGGTGGAACTCCGGATAACATAGCAAAATTACTCGTTAATGAGATCGGTAAAGGGTTTGTGATATCCGGTGTAAATATTCCAATGCTGATGGAGGTATTAAAAATTGAAACTTATAAATCCCCGGAAGAACTTAAAGATAAATTCATTAATTCAGGTAGAAATGGAATTCGGGAATTTTGTCTTTAGGGTAGATGATCGCTTAATTCATGGTCAGGTAAATGTTGGCTGGTTACAGCCGTTATCGCTTAAAAATGCCTATGTAGTGAATGATGCTGCTGCTTCTGATTCATTGGCAATACATTTATGGAGAATTGCAATACCGGATGGAATAAGGCTTTTTGTTTACAATGTAAAGGAGTTCATTGAAAAGAAAGATACTGATCTTTCCAGTTCAATACTTATTGTTGAAGGACTTGCAGATGCCTATACAATTTTAAGTAGTGTAAAGATCCCATTTAAGAATATTACAATTGGCGGATTGCATTATAAAAAAGATGCGATGGAGATATTTCCTTACTTATCTCTGTCAAAAGCGGATATTGAACTTCTACAAAAAATACTGGATATGAATATTTCAATATCTATTCGTGTTTTATACAACTCAAAACAAATAAAAATAAACGATGAATTTTTGAGAGGTATTAGAGAGAAGATAAAATGACTACAAAATTGATCTTATGCTTTCATAACCATCAGCCCGTAGGCAATTTTGATTTTGTTATAGAAGATGCCTATCAAAAAAGTTATAAACCATTTATTGAGGTCTTAAGATCGTTTCCAAAGATAAAGGTCTCTTTGCATTTCAGCGGTTATCTGTTGGAATGGATGGAAATACACCATCCGAATTATATTGATGAGTTACGAAGATTGATAGAAAATGGAAATTTAGAAATTCTTAATGGGGCATACTATGAGCCGATATTGAGTAATATTTCCAGCCGAGATGCAATTGATCAGACAAACCTCTACAGAAACAAACTTATGAGAACATTCGGTAAGGTATCCGACGGATATTGGCTTGCCGAAAGGGTTTGGGAACCGCATTTTCCGATGATATTATCCGCTGCAGGAATCAAATATCTTTCATTGGACGAATATCATTTTCAATACGCAGGTATTGAAGGTGATGATCTAACAGGGTATTACAGAACGGAAAGTGGTAATTCGGCGATAAATGTTTTTCCAATAAGCAAAAAATTACGGTATTATATGCCGTATCATTCCGTAGATGAGGTGATACATTTCTTGAATCAATTTAATGGAAAGATCATTACCATGGCAGATGATGCAGAGAAATTCGGTGTTTGGCCCGGGACATACAAATTGGTATATGAAAAAAAATGGCTTTCTAATTTCTTTGATAATCTATCCAAGTCCGATCTTATAGAAACAATTTTTTATGAGGAGGCACTTAAAAGTAAACCGGAAGGCAGAATATTTCTCCCAACTTGTTCATATCCGGAAATGATGGAATGGGCACTTCCGGCTCACTTGGAAGAAGAGGTAATAAATTTCAAAAACAGCCTCGATGAAGATAAGAAAAACTTTGTAAAAGGCGGTTTCTGGAGTAATTTCTCCGTTAAATATCCCGAGATAAATATTATGACAAAGAGAATGCAGGAGATTAGCCTGAACTGTAAAGACCTTGCCCCGAGAGAAAAAATAGATCTTTACAAAGGACAATGTAATTGTGCGTATTGGCATGGTATATTCGGTGGTGTTTATCTTCCTCATCTTAGACATTCGATATTTGAACATCTCATAAAAATGGAAAAGAAACATATCAAAAAAGGTATCTATAAAAAAGATCATTTGGATATTGGTACCGATGAAATAATATTAAAAAATGATAACATTGCTTTATATTTGGAGGAGTATGGCGGATCGATCTTTGAACTTGATCTATACGATAAAAATAGAAATATTCAATCTGTAATGTCAAGAAGATTTGAATACTACCATAATAAGATCAATATGAATGATACCTCCGGGGTTAAGACCATTCATTCCGGATTTTATTTGAAAGAAAAAAGCGTCGAACTGATATACGATAATTTTATTAGAAATTCATTGAATGATTTTGTTGTTCAAGAGAATATTACAAAAGAAGACCTTTATTACAATCGAAATATAGATGAAAATCTAACGGGCATTCCATATCTTTTGGAGATTGACGGATCTTCTACCGTAAGAATGGAGCTTAAAGGCAAAATTACAAAAAAAATTATTGTTGACAAAAATAAATTAGTAGTGGGAAATAGCAACATAGCAGAAAATATAGTTCAACAGTGGAATATCGCCGTATCCTCTAAAAACGAAAAAGTAGTTATTAGTGACGGCAAAAAATTTAATGTAGATACTATTACCGATCTTTTTGTGAGTTCCTTTGTTATTTATGATACCCCTTTTGATCTTTCGATAAAATTTGACCTCGGAAAGGAACATAGGGTAGTTTTTTATCCCATTAGAACGGTGTCCAATTCCGAATCGGGGGTTGAAGAGATATTGCAGGGAATATCAATAAACATTTTTATAGATGATTTACCTTATAGTGTGGAATTATGATAGTGATCATCATTGTATTAGCCGTTATAGCAGGATTGCTTTCCATTGAAAATCTTCTTTGGGGGCAATTTATGTTTTCAAGGATGATCATTTTTATACCGATCTTAACGATAATATTTTTATTGTTCGACTTGATCCCGTCCAATTACAGATACATTCTTTTCGGCGGGGCGATAATTCTTGAACTTTACTTTTTATTTGCGTTTCCAATCGGTAGTAGTTATGTCCCCGATACGGTTGCCTCCGGAATTATGTTTATTATAATTGTTTTATTTTTGAACAAAAACTATAACATAATTATCAGTAAAAATAATTGGGCGGTCTTCCTTGTGGTATCACTTATTATTTCAATTCTTTCTTCTTATGCAGGGGCTTACTTTGATATTCTGTTAAGGAGATTTGATATTTATATAGTGGAATATGCTAAAAAGGATATTGTGGCTGGGAATTTTCATCATTTTGAACAGATATCAAAATACGGTTACATTTTATTTTTTACCGTCAACTTTTTTGAGATATTATTGTATTCTTTGATCATCTTTTTTTTATTAAAACCTATAACTTTATTAATTAAAATTGGTCCATTGAATAAAATAATGATCCTCTTTTTACTGAGTTTTTTTGCATACACGATATTAGGTATTATTATACGAATAAGGCGTATAAAATTCCCGATATTTCAAATTATCTTTTTACTTGCATTAACGATCCTAACAAGATTCGGTATCATGTGGAATCTTGTGATAATAATTATTGCCGTTATCTTTATATTAAACGAAAAGAAAAAATTAAAAAATGGATAAAGCAAGATTTTCAAAGGCATTGAATAAGGTAATATTCAGGATGTTTTCTATTCAAAATCTATGGAATTATAGATATATGCAGCTTTATGGATATATATATTCTCTTCTACCTATCTATAAACTTTTATTTTACAAAAGCGAGATACAAAAGCGATTACAGAAGGAATGGAACTACTTTAATACCCAGCCCTATATGAGTTCTTTTATCCTTGCCATACATTCAAAAATGCTTTTATTAAGAGAAGATGAGGAAAATATAGTCAATATGAGAAATCGTTTAATGGCACCGCTTGCTTCTATCGGTGATGCTTTTTTTTGGTTAAGTTTAAAAACATTTCTTGTTGCATTTTCAATAATTTCAATTATTATTTTTGGTAATTGTTCCCTTATCGGACTTTTGATATGTCTTGCCGTGATCCTTATTTTTTTTAATGTAATTCACCTTTATTATCGGATCGGCGGTTTTAAAAGAAGCTTTAATGAAAGTCAGCTTGCATTGAAATTTACCAGAAAATTCTTTTTCTGGGAAAGGGTTATGGATTTTACATCATACTTACTCTTTATTTCCGCATTTTCCATTCTTTTTTCAGGGCTATTTAAAGCATTGAGTTTAAGATATTGGAACTATTTTTTTATATTTTTGGCTTTTATAATTGTGGATTATCTAATTTTACACTTTTTAAAAAAGAAATGGTTGATCTTTTTAATAAATCTGTTTATCAGTGTAGGATTGGTTTTCTGGAAGGTTGTATGAGAAAACAATTTGTTGTAAAAAACAGACACGGATTACATTTAAGACCCGCAACGGAATTTGTCAAGTTGACGAGCAATTACAACGGCGAAATAATACTAAAAAAAGATGATGTTGAGGTTAATGCAAAATCCATACTCGGCATTCTTTCTCTTGGGATAGAATTTGGAACTAAAATAATTATCGAACTTATTGATAAGGATGATGAAAAGTTTATGGATCAATTGAAGGCTTTTTTTGATAAGAAGGAGTAGATAAAATTATGGGTCAAGATTTAAAAAATGAAGATATTTTAAAAGGGATCGGCATATCACCTGGAATTGCTATAGGTAGGTCCTATCTATTGCATAAACCTAATGAAATAACTTATGCAAAAAAACTTGGAAGTGAAGACATTCCGAATGAACTTAAAAGACTCTATAAGGCGATTGAAGGTGCAAAAGACAGGGTTCTTGCAATGAAAAGTGACCTGAATAATAAACTCGATAAGGAGAATCTTAAAATATTTGATAGTCAATATATTATTTTAAGTGATCCGATATTTATTGAAGAGATCATCTCCAACATTAAAGAACGTCTGGTAAATGCCGAATACTCAGTCAAGGTAACAGCTGAAAATTGGACATATAAATTGTCTAAGATTCCCAATCAATATCTTGTTGAAAGAGCAACCGATATTCGTGATATTGCTCTTTTGATCATTGAAGAACTGTTACTATTCGGGGAAGAAAACAAATTTTGTTTAATTGAACCCACGATCATCGTTTCAGAATTTTTAACACTTACCGATATTGCACGATTGGAAAAGGAAAAGGTCCTTGCTTTTGTTATCACGCATGGAGGCTACACATCCCATGCCGCAATAGTTGCAAGGTCACTGAATATTCCTGCTGTGAGTATGATAAAAAATGCTCATATCGATATAAAGAACAGATCTAATATTATTGTTGATGGGATCAGAGGCTACTGTATAGTTGAGCCTTCTAAAAAAGCAGTGACATTATATACTAAAAAAAGAGATTATTATAAAAATAAATTAGAACAATTGGAAAAATTAAATAAGTACGATGCGGTTTCAATTGATGATATACCCATTGAACTTCAAGCCAACCTTGAGATCGTAGAGGAACTGCCTCTCATCAAAAAGTATAATACGGGGGGCATCGGGCTTTTTAGAACGGAATATTTAATAGATTATTCACAAAACCTTCCGGGTGAAAAGCTGCAGACCACCTATTATTCCAGGGTTTTGTCTGCGGATAAAAAACTACCGGTCACGATAAGAACTTTTGATGTCGGTGGAGACAAAATGATCCGTAGAATAGAGGAATACAATGAAGCAAATCCCTTTTTGGGATTAAGGGCGATAAGATTTCAATTATTGCACCCCAATTTGCTTAGGGTACAACTTCGATCCTTATTGAAAGCAAATAAATACGGTAATCTTAAAATAATGTTCCCGATGGTAACGACTATTGATGAGATCAAATCCCTGAGAAAGATCACAAAAGAAGAAGCAGAGGAAATAAAAAAAGAAGGGGGAGTTATCCGCCCGTATAAATTCGGAATAATGGTTGAGGTTCCCTCCATCATATTTGTTGCTGATAAAGCAGCAAAATATGTTGATTTTTTTTCGATCGGTACAAATGATCTACTCCAATATACACTCGCAGTGGATAGAGGGAATGAGCAGGTAAGTTATCTTTACAATAACTTTGATCCCGCTTTTGTGAGATTGTTAAAATTATTTATGGAAAAGGTGGAAGGTTTTAATAAAGATGTTTCCGTTTGTGGTGAAATGGCAGGAGATTCTCTGGGTTTTATTCTTCTTTTGATACTCGGTGTCCGAAGTTTCTCGATGGTTCCATGGAAGATACCTATTATTAAAAAGCTCCTGTCCACATTAAAGATCAGTGAATTAAAAGAGCATTATAAAAAAATAAAGGATATTGAGACAGCAGGCAAAGTGGAACAATATCTTAAAAATGAATTCAAAGAAAACCTACGATCAATAAAAGAATTTGGGTTTAGGTAGGAACAAAAAATAGTGAATAGTAAATCGTTAATAGTAAATAGTAAAGTAAAACAATATCAATCTCCGCACCCCATAAAAAGAGGGACATTACCTCAACTTTCTGATTTTTAAAGTTGAGGTGTGTCCCGGATTCTTCATTAGATAACGATAACCCACCCGAGAACAGTATAGACAAGGTAATACGGAAATAAGTTAATAAGGAAATAAGTAAAAAAATATTAAATTCAGAAAACAAGCG
>JAUXGM010000132.1 GCA_030622125.1 bacterium
AAGATCTTGAATAATGAAATTTCATTTCATAACTGAAAATTTAATCCGTATAATCCGTTAAATCCGTGGTTAAAAAATCTTATTTGGTAAAAAAACTAAAAAATGAAAAAAAAATTGCTTTTTATAAAAAAATATGATATACTATAAATTAAATGTTATTTCGGAGGCAGAGATGAAAAGAACATATCAGCCGCATAATAAAAGGCGAAATAGAGTTCACGGCTTTAGAAGCCGAATGAGTTCAAGAAACGGAAGAGAAATTCTTGCACGAAGAAGAGCAAAAGGAAGAAAAAGGTTGACCGTTGCAGGATGATTTTTCTTTCAAGAAAAAAGAACATGTTAGAAAGAACAATGAATTTAAGGAGATATTCTTGCATGGGAGAAAAATTTCCGGAAAATATCTCTATATCTACTATTATTTTAATCAAGAAAATCCTAAATTAGGTTTTATTGTGAGTAAAAAAAAGAGAAATGGAGTTGAAAGAAATAAATTAAGAAGGCAGATAAGAGAGGTCTTTAGATTAAATAAATATCAATTAAAAAATGTTAATATAGTTGTCGGAGTTAAAAAGGATTATAAATATCTTGAATATCAGGTTCTACATGATGAATTTCTATTACTTCTCAGGCGGGCAAAATGTTTAAAGCAGCAGACCATTTAATAAGAAATTTTGTAATCCTTCTTGTAAATCTCTATCAAAAGATTGTTTCACCGTTCACGCCGCCGAGCTGCAGATTTACACCGACCTGTTCCGAATATTCTAAAGAAGCATTTAAAAAATATAATCCATTCAAGGCATTTTTACTATCAATTTATAGAATAGTAAGATGCAATCCATTTTCAAAAGGCGGCTATGACCCGTTAAAGTAGAGGAGTTTTTTTATGAAGAAGTTAATATTCACTTTTTTTGCTATTATCTTGTTTTTTCCTATCTATTCAGATGACTTAAAGATAGATACCTCAAGAAATAATGAAGGGATCGTTTTTCAAAACGAAAATGTAAAGGTTGTTTTTTCGGAAACCGGTGGGAAGATAATCAAATACTACCTTACCGATTATAAGACCGTAGATAAAAAGAGTAAATATAATCTGATACCATCATCTATAATGAATTTTCCAATTGAGATAGAGGGCTTAAAGCTTGATGGTGATATAAATAAGATGCCGTATCATTACAATATTAGAGAGGACAGTGTTGTTTTTTCCGTTCAAATTGGGAATATAATCGTTAAAAAGATATATAAATTCTCCAGGGACAATTATTTTTTGGATTTTAGTCTTCAAATAAAAAACTTAGATGAAAAAGGTTTTTCCTATGATGATATAGAGATACAATGGGGACCGAGTATTGCTCCGGGGACATCATCCAAGTCACTTCAAAAACGGTATTCCGGTGCTATTGTTTTTAATGGGAAAAAAGCCAAAAATCGTTATCTCGGTAAAAAACTTTTAAAAAAAATAGAAAATAACAACTATGAATGGCTTGGCTATAACTCACTTTTTTTTGCCGCGATAATGCTGAAAGAGAATAATACGATATTCGCCAATATTTTTAAAGATAATAGCAGTCAAATATGGTTTTCCACTCATTTTGGAAAGGGAATTCTTTCACCAAACGAAGAAAGAAATTTTGATGTAAAATACTATGTCGGTCCAAAATCCATACCAATATTAAAAAAACATGGTCATAATTTACATAAACTTGTTAATCTCGGTTTTTTCGGTTTTTTAACCAATTTCTTTATATTTCTCCTAAAATTCCTTTATGGAATTGTTCACAATTACGGTATTGCAATTATCGTAATAACACTTTTGATCAAACTGATATTATTTCCGATCTCAAATACCTCAATAAAATCAATGAAGAAAATAGCTGAATTACAACCGGAAATAAAAAAACTTCAGGCAAGATATAAAGATGATCCAAAAAAACTTAATGAAGAAACGATGAAACTTTACAAGGTATTTCATGTAAATCCGGTGAGCGGTTGTCTACCAATGCTGGTACAGCTTCCGTTTTTCTGGGCGATATACTCTGCGTTTTCGGTATCGATTGAACTTCGCGGTGCTTCCTTTTTCTGGTGGATAAATGACCTTTCCGCTCCGGACACTGTTATGAGATTGATAGGAATTCCAATAAATATATTACCGATCATAATGGGAGTAGCAATGTTCATTCAGCAGGAGGTTCAAGGTACTCAAAAGGCACAGGGTGAACAGATGAAATATATGAAATTCTTACCCCTTATATTTTTAATATTCTTCTGGAATATGCCATCGGGACTTGTTCTTTACTGGCTGCTCAACAATGTTCTTACTATTTTTCAAACGGTATTCATAAATAAAAAAAATGAGCAATGATGATACTGTATGTGCAATTTCCACACCAAAAGGTAGTGGTGCTATTGCAATAGTCAGGATAAGTGGAACCTCCGTAAAAAGCATCATTAAAAAATTTTTGAACAGAAGCAAAATATCGGAAAGACGGATTTATACCGGATTTTTTAAATATAACGACAATATTATAGATAAGGTAAATTATGTTTATTTTAAGGGACCACGATCATATACCGGAGAAGACCTTCTTGAAATATACTGTCATGGAAGTATCTCTGTTCAAAATAAATTACTTGATATATTAGTAAGCAATGGGATCAATATTGCGAACCCCGGAGAATTCACACTGCGAGCGATTTTGAATAATAAAATGACGCTTATTGAAGGTGAAGCAATCAACCAACTGATAAACAACAGATCTGAAAAATTGATAACTAAATTGAATGAACACATAAACGGCGGTTTTTCACAAAAGATTGAAAATATAAGGGAAGGGCTTGTTGAAGTGAAGGCATTGGTGGAAGCCGGCATTGACTTTTCCGATAACGATGAAATATCCGATGAACTGCTTTTAAAATCAAAGAACAATTTAAGAAATATTAATATTCAAATAAAAAAACTAATAAACAGTTTTGATATTGGTAAAATGCTTCTGGATGGGTATCATATCGCAATAATCGGAAAACCGAATGTCGGTAAATCATCATTATTGAATATCATACTAAGAAAAGAGAGAGCGATCGTTACGGAATATGCCGGAACAACAAGGGATGTCTTAAAAGAAGAGGTTAATATTGAGGGGTATGATGCATTTTTATACGATACGGCAGGGTTACACAAAACAGAGGATTTCATTGAAAAATTGGGTATTGAAAAGGTTAAGGAACTTCTAAAAGATGCCGACTGTGTTATATTTATGTTCGACCTTTCTACTCCGTTGGAAAAAGGAGAACTCAAATTATTAAGATCATTACAAAGAGGCAAAAAGGACCTATTTTTATTTTTAAATAAAAAGGACATCAAACGATTTGATTACAGTGAATTGGAAAATTATGCTCTTAAATATATTTACTACGGTAGTGTGAAAAAAAATATCGGCATAGACAAACTTTTTAAAGGTATTGCACTGGTGTTAAATGAGAAAATGGCAGATCAGGGAATAATGCTTTTTTCAAAAAGACAAAAAGCATTACTGACAAAAGCAAATAGAACATTAAAAGAAATTGAAAAATGCGACATCATAAAAGAGACCGAGATTGCCGCCTTTTTACTTAATGACCTTATGGAATTTTTAGATCAATTGATCGGAAAAAGTAAAAAGATTGATATTAAGGATTATATATTCAAAAATTTTTGCATAGGAAAATGAAATTTTATATAAAAACACTTGGCTGCAAGCAAAATCATTATGAAAGCGAATTATTAAGAGAACTTTTTCAGGATAATGGGCATATTTTTTCAACAGAGACGCCGGATATTATTATTATTCATTCCTGTGCAGTTACAAACCGTGCAGAATACAAGACAAGGGATATAATGAGAAGGTCGTTAAGAAAATATCCATTCGGAAAGATTATTGTAATTGGGTGTTCCGCACAGTATAATAGAGAAAAGTATTATAAAATGGGAGCATATAAGGTGCTCGATAATAATGAAAAATTTGATCTTGGAATGTATAAGATAGATGGTCTAAGTGGGAATTATGTTGATATGGACAAGAGAATAGTAAGAAATTATTGTAGTCAAACACGTCCTTATGTATCAATACAGGATGGCTGTAATTACAATTGTGCTTACTGCATTATTACAAAATTGCGTGGTGCTTCACATTCCAAAAGTCAGAAAAAAATAATCAATGAGGTTGAAAATTATATCAAACAAGGTAAAAAGGAGATCGTTCTAACAGGAATAAATATAGGGATTTGGGGGCAGGAATTTGGAATGTGCCTGATTGATCTTTTAGTTCGGTTTTTGAAATACAAAGAACTCCGGATTCGTCTTTCTTCGTTAGATCCCAATCAGGTAAATGATGAGATTATTGATCTTGCTACCGAAAATAACAATATTATGCCTCATCTGCACATCTCACTTCAGACAGGCTCAAATAATTTATTAGCAATGTATAAAAGACATTATAAGGTGGAAAAATTTATTGAGATAACAGATAAAATACATAAAAAAAATCCGAATGTTCGTATTGGAATTGATATTATAACAGGTTTGTACGGTGAAACCAATGACGATTTTAAGGCAACATTAGAGGCACTAAAAAGTTCATACATAGATTATATGCACATCTTTAAATATTCGGTACGAGCAGGGACGGATGGAGAGAATTTTGAGATGGTCAATGGTAATATAGCAAAGGAGAGAAGAAAAACTTTGCAGGAGCTTGATAAAAAATTTAGAGGACATTCACTTGGAGAAAACCTTAAGAGAGATCATAGAGTAGTTGTTGAGAACAAGATAATAGAAAATAATTACCATCTTGGACTTACGGAAAATTATATTGAAATAGGAATAAAAAGTGATAAAATAAATAAGGTATTATTATTCCACCCGGAAAAAATTATCGGAGGACGATTATATGGAAGAGAGATTAAATTTTAGAAATGATCTTGTTGATTTGCCTGAATTCAAGGTCTCGGATATAAAATGCAAGATAAAATTAGATCAAAATGAATCGCCGTTTAGATTGCCGAAGCGATTAAGACACCATGTTCTAAATCTATTGAAAGAGAAATATTCAGAGAACCTATATCCACAGCCGACGGATTTTTTTGACAAAAAAAAGAAGGTTGCTGAATTTTTGAATATTGATCCGAGAAGATTGACAATAACAGCCGGTGCAGATCAGGGAATACTGGGCATTATGATGATTTCTAAGGAAAAGGTAAAATTACTTGACCCGAGCTACCCGATCTATAGAAATGATGCTATCGTTTTAAAGAAAAAGATCGATCTTGCAAAATTGGACGAAG
Organism: bacterium; assembly: GCA_030622125.1. Classification (GTDB taxonomy): domain Bacteria; phylum AUK180; class AUK180; order AUK180; family AUK180; genus JAUXGM01. Next base: position 5,320 of record JAUXGM010000132.1, read on the forward strand.
AAGATAACTTCAAAATAACAACGGAAAAGATTGGTAAGGGTTATAATTTTGTAGGATTGCTCTCGCCAAATCAGCCCGTCGGTAACCTTATTGATGATAAAGTTGTTGCAGAGGCATGCAAGAACAATGACATCGTATTGATGGATGAAGCATACTATGAATATTCGGGAAAAACCTACTTAAATTTTCAAAAAGAGTATAAAAATTTGGTCATATTAAGGACATTTTCAAAGGCGGGAAGCTTAGCAGGATTGCGTCTCGGCTATTTGATCGGGGATGAAGGGATTATTTCCGCAGTTGAAAAGGTTTTATTTACACCATATAATATTTCACTAATGCACTTTGCACTTTTGGATAATTTTGAGGAAATATACGGATGGGGATTAGAATTCGGTAAAAGGATAAGAAAAATACGAGATGATTTTTACAATTTTCTTATTTCGTCCGGATTTAAAGCATATGAAAGCAAAGGGAATTTTGTTCTTTTCAAGGGGAGAAAAAAACTTTACGATGATCTTTTATCAAATGGCATTAAAACACGCTATATGAATATACATAACAAGGATTACATAAGGATTACAATCGGTAGAAAGGATGAGATGGAAGTAGTGAAGAAACAATTGACAATATAAATACAGACAAATACAAACTCCGAAAACAGGCGAGACATTCAAAAGGAAGTTGATAAGAAAATAAGGGAATAAGGGAATACGGAAAACAATATTAAACTCCAAAAAGCCATAAAAGAGGGACATCACCTCAACAAAGAGATTTTTTTTTGTTGGGGTGTGTCCCGGATTCTTCCTTAGATAACGATAGACCACCCGAGAACAATATAGCCAAGGAAATAGAATCAAAGATTCAGAAGAGAATGCTCCGAAGACGAGCGGGACATAAATACAAAGGTGTCGGGACACATAAAAAAGGTTAAAAG
>JAUXGM010000159.1 GCA_030622125.1 bacterium
AACCATGAAAAAATATAAAATATTTGTAAGCGGAGTGCAGAAAGAACTTAAAGAGGAGCGGTTTGCAGTAAAAGAACTGGTTACGGAAAACTATCTTCTGAATGAGTATTTTGAGGTTTTTCTTTTTGAGAAGTTAGCTGCTAAAAGCAAGTCCCCCGAAAAAGTATTTTTAGAAGAAGTGAAAGACAGCGATATTTATGTCGGCATATTCGGTAATAAGTATGGCTGGATAGGGAAGGATGGGTTGTCCGCAACTGAAAAGGAATATATAGAAGCTGTAAATACAAATAAAGAGCGACTGGCTTTTTTCAAAAATGGTGATTCGAAAAGAGAAGACAAATTAAAAGCATTGCTCTCCAGGATAAAAGATAATACAAAAGGACACTGCTATAAAAGATTTAATGAGATTGACGAATTAAAAAACGAACTTTTTAGAAGTTTGGTTGATTTTCTCAAAGATGAAGGCAGGCTAAGCAATAATGCCTTTGATGAAACTGTCTGCGAAAAAGCAACATTCAATGATATCGATGAAAAAAAAGTCAAATGGTTTTTGCAGACAGCAAAAGCACAGAGAAAATATCCTCTTCCAATCGATACACCACTTAGGAATGCTTTTATTCATCTGAATCTTTTAAAAAATAAAAAACCTACAAATGCAGCGATCTTGCTTTTTGGAAAGAATCCAACAAGGTTTTTGCTTCAAGCGGAAATAAAATGTATACAGTTTCACGGCACACAGGTTGAAAAACCTTTTTCGTCCTATCAGATTTATAACGGGAATATATTTGAACAGATTGATAAGGCGGTTTCATTTGTGCTGGATGCAATTAGTTTTCCGGTCATACAGCAGGAACATACGGCACAGGTTAAGAGGGAGCACGAAATACCTGTTTTTGCTATACAGGAAGCAATTGTAAATGCAGTTGCCCACAGAGATTATAATAATACTGCTGCTGTTCAGGTAATGGTTTTTGTGGACAGGGTCGAAATATGGAATCCCGGAAAACTGACGGATCGTCTTACTATTGAAAAGCTAAGAAAACTGCATTCGTCATATCCTACAAATCCACTCATAGCACAGCCACTTTATCTTGCTGATTATATTCAGAAGGCAGGTTCGGGAACTACTGAAATGATAAAGCAGTGCAGGGAAAAGGGTTTACCTGAACCGGTATTTGTATCTGACCGCTATGAATTCAGAACAATACTTGCAAGGGATATATATACTGAGGACATACTTAATAAATTGGGATTAAATGAACGGCAGAAAAAAGCCGTAATTTATGTAAAGGAAAGAGGTAAGATTGCGAACAAAGAGTATCGACAACTTAATAATATTTCAAATAAGACAGCTTATTACGATTTGAAAAATCTTATAAATAAAAGTGTTTTTATAGCTCTTGGCAATGGCAAAAATATTTTTTATGTGCTCAAGCGTAACGAAACGAGAACAAAGGTGATAAAGCGGAAACAAAAATGATGAAACGGGAACAGAAGTAATGAAAAGGCAACGAAAGTAATGAAAAGGAAATGAATGCAATGAAACGGAAACGAAAATAATGAAATGGTGGAGAGGAAAGCAAAATGTGTGAGGAAATGAAAACAGTAGACATTATCGGGTATTTGGAGATAAAATGTTGAAATATGTGCTAAAAATTTCATATCATGTGCGAATGGCTTATATCATGCAAAAGATCGGGCGGAGCACGGAATATGTCTTAACCCGAAATAAACCCGAAATAAACCCGATAAACCCGAAATAAATGTGAAATATATGAAACTACATTTTGATCCCAATCAGAAATTTCAACTTGATGCAATAAATTCTATTGTAAATATTTTTGAAGGGCAAATTTTAAGAAAAGGAAATTTTACATTATCAAATGAAAATGATCCCGAACTTTTTATTACGGAGTATATAAGTAATCGACTCAATTTGAGTAAAGAACAAATATTGGAAAATGTTCAAAAAATTCAAAAAGAAAATGAATTACCCGTAATAAAAGAACTTGACGGAATGAATTTTTCCGTGGAAATGGAAACCGGAACCGGTAAAACCTATGTATATCTCCGAACAATTTATGAACTGAATAAAAAATACGGATTTAAAAAATTCGTTATCGTTGTTCCATCAATCGCTATTAAAGAAGGAGTTCTTAAAAATCTGGAAATTACCTATGAACATTTTCAAAATCTCTATGATAATGAACCGATGAATTATTATGTTTATGATTCAAAAAAAGTTTCAATATTACGGCAATTTGCTTCTGCAAATACAATTCAGATTCTTGTTATAAATATTGATTCTTTTGCGAAAGATGAAAATATTATGAATCGTTATAATGATAAACTCACGGGGAGAAAACCGAGAGAATTTGTAGTAAATACACATCCGATCGTTATTATAGATGAACCGCAAAATATGGAAACGGAAAAAAGAAAAAAGGCAATTAACGATTTAAAACCACTTTGTACATTGCGATATTCCGCTACTCATACCAATAAATATAATATGGTTTATTCTCTTAATCCCGTAAGAGCTTATGATCTCGGATTAGTCAAACAAATTGAAGTGGACTCTATTATGACTGAAAATGACTTTAATGATGCTTATGTGTCTCTTAAAGATGTGAAAGCAACCAAAAGTCATATTTACGCAAATGTTATTATTGATGTAAAAACCGAAAAAGGAATGAAACGCAAACTTGTTTCAGTCAAATCAGGTGATGATATTTATGAAAAATCCAATAAAAGAGAAATATATAAAAACGGATATATTGTAAATGAAATCGATTATGAAAATAAATATCTTGAATTTTCAAATGGGAAAAGTATATCAAAGGGCAACAATCTCGGCTCAAAAGCAGACGATATAATGAAGGTGCAGATATCCAAAACAGTTGAAGAACATCTATGGAAAGAAAAAAAATATAAGGAAAAAGGAATTAAAGTTCTTTCCCTTTTTTTTATAGATAAAGTTTCCAATTACCGCGGTTATGATTCATCCGGAAATCCTGTGAAGGGAAAAATTGCTTTATGGTTTGAAGAGACATTTAAAGAACTTATCTCTCAGGAGAGATTTAAGGATGTCATTCCTTTTGATACGGAAAAAGTACATAACGGTTATTTTTCACAGGACAAAAAAGGTGTATGGAAAGATACGATGGGAAACTCAAAGGCTGATGACAATACATATAAATTGATAATGAAAGATAAGGAAAAATTATTAGATATAAATGAACCGTTACAATTTATTTTCAGTCATTCCGCACTTCGTGAAGGTTGGGATAATCCTAATGTATTTCAAATATGTAATTTAAGGGAAATGTCCGGTGAAAGGGAAAAAAGACAAACAATCGGAAGAGGATTACGACTTCCCGTAAATCAAAATGGTGTTAGAATTCAAGATAAAAATATTAATCATCTTACGGTAATTGCCAATGAATCTTATGAGGATTTTGCCAAGCAATTACAAACACAAATTGAAGTGGAATGCGGTGTTTCATTCGGCGGCAGAATAAAAAATAAACAAAAAAGAGCAACTGTTAAATATCGTAAGGGATTCAAATTAGATGAAAATTTTAAAAGTATCTGGGATAGAATAAAATATAAGATAAATTACAAAGTTATATATGATACCGAAGATTTAATTGAAAAAGCTGCAAAAGCCCTCAAAGAAATGGCTAAAACAGAAAAAGCAAAGATAATAATTACGAGGGTTGGAATAGGTATTGAAAAAACCGGCATATCAACAGAAATAAAATCATCAGGAACTAAAATAATAGATGAAAGACCTATTTTGCCCGATATATTATTTTACATTGAGGAAAATACAGAACTGACTCGATCTACAATTATGAAAATATTGAAGAAATCGGAAAGAATTAAGGATATTTTGATTAACCCGCAACTTTTTCTTGATAATGCCGTAATTGCAATAAAAAATGTTTTATTTGATCTTATGATCGACGGTATAAAATATGAGAAAATCGGAAAAAAAGAATACGAAATGCGACTGTTTGAAGATTATGAAATTCATATAAACGAACTTACTTTCAATATATCTAAGCAAAATAAAACTATTTACGAAAATCTTGTTCCTCTTGATTCTAATGTTGAATATAATTTTGCAAAAGAATGTGAAAGTAGAGATGATATAGAATTTTATTTTAAACTTCCTTTTTGGTTCAAGATTAGGACACCCATAGGAAATTATAATCCGGATTGGGCATTGATTAAAAAAAATGAGAAAACAGTATATTTTATTGCAGAAACGAAATCGGAAGGTGAGGAATTGAGGCAGAGTGAACAACAGAAAATAAAATGCGGGGAAGCTCATTTCAAAGAATTTAAGGATGTAAAATATAAGCGAGTTTCTTCTGTTGCGGAATTAGATTGAAAGTAAAAATTAAATAATAATTTTAACCACAGATTAGACAGATTAAACGGATTAAAAACAATAATTTTTTTTAATAAAGGTAAAAATGTTTAATGTAGAAGATTGAAATTCTCATCTTCTACTTCTTAATTTATTTACCTTTTTAAAGATGAAACTTCTTTCATCTTTTACCTCAATCTTCTGATTGAGGAATAAAAAATTTATTGAAACCGGAAAAATATTTAATATGAAAAACAATATTAAAACCAGTGAATAGT
>JAUXGM010000095.1 GCA_030622125.1 bacterium
AGCCTTTCTTTGTTGCGGAATGATCAAAATTATGTAAAATATCACAAAAAAGACTATGATCATTAAAAGTCCGCTCATTCCGCCACCGGTGGGAATTGTTTTAGGTGCTGTTTGTGCTGCATCTGCATGTTCTACCAACAATAATAATAGATTCATTTTAAACCTCCATTTAAATATTTATCTAAAAACTCTTTTTTATATTCTTTAAATCTACCTTCTTTTAAAGATATTCTTATCCTTTCCATAAGTTTTGTAAAAAAATATAGATTATGATAACTTAAAAATCGGGCTGCGAGTATCTCTTTTGATTTAAAAAGATGACGCAGATATGCCTTTGAATAATTTTTGCACACCGAACAATCACAATTTTCATCAAGTGGAAATGTATCGGTCCTATACCTGTTATTTTTCAATGATATCGGTCCCACCGATGTAAATGCCATTCCATTTCTCCCATTTCGCGTTGGAATAACACAATCAAACATATCAATCCCTCTTTCAACTGATTCCAATATATCAATCGGTGTTCCGACACCCATAAGATAATGCGGTTTATCAATCGGCATAAGTGGGGTTACATACTCAACTATCTCATACATCATATCGGAGGGTTCCCCAACAGAAAGCCCACCTATTGAAAATCCATCAAAATCGAGCCGACACAATTCTTCAACTGCTCTTTTTCTTAGGTCCTTATGTATTCCACCCTGCAAAATACCAAAAAGCCCATTATCCGTTTTTCTTGCATTAAGTGCTCGTTCTCCCCAATTATTTGATAATCTGACGGCATCTTCAACCTCTTCCTTTTCAGCAGGATACGGCGGACAAACATCAAGCATCATCATAATATCGGAATTTATTGTCTCTTCTATCTCAATTACCTTCTCCGGTGTAAAGATATGCCTTGAACCATCAAGATGTGATTGGAATTCAACACCATTCTCATTTATTTTTCTGAGAGAAGCCAACGAAAACACCTGAAAACCACCTGAATCACTAAGGATAGGACCATCCCAATTCATAAATTTATGTGAACCGCCAAAAAGAGAAATAACCTCCATTCCGGGTCTTAAATAAAGATGATATGTATTATTTAAAATGACCTGAGAACCTATTTCTTTTAATTCATCTGTTGACATTGCCTTTACTGTTGCATTTGTACCAACCGGCATAAATATAGGCGTATCTATCTCACCATGATTCGTGTATATCTTGCCAAGACGGGCATAAGTATCTTTGTCTTTTTTAAGTATTTCAAATCTTAATTTCATAGAAAGATTTTAGCAAAAAAATTGCTTTTTTGCAAATCCGAAGGGCTTACGGAATTTAATATTGTTTTTCCTTATTTTCTCATTCTTTTTCTTCGGGATTTTCAGAAGGTGGTTCTGCCTCAGGGTTTATTTCTTCCTCTTTCTCTGTGTCCTCTGTGGTTATTTCTTCTGGTTTCTCTTCTATTTTCTCTTCTTCTGTTTTTCCTTCTTCACTAACCTCTAATTCACCCCGCACCAAATTGGTGCTGGGCATGCCTCCAACCTCTTCTTTTTCTGTTGTCTCTGTGGTTATGGATTCTTCCCGTTTTAAATCGGGATTCGAATAATCGGCAAGGTCCTCAGAATGACTGGAGGGAGTGTCCTCTGTGGTTATTTCTTCTGGTTTCTCTTCATTGTCAATTGTCAATTGTCCATTGTCAATTGTTTTCTCTTCCTCTGTTTTTCCTTCTTCACTAACCTCTAATTCACCCCGCACCAAATTGGTGCTGGGCATGCCTCCAACCTCTTCTTTCTCTGTTGTCTCTTCCGTTCCTTCTTCACTAACCTCTAACCTCGAACCTCTATCCTCTGTTTCTGGTTTCTTTGTTTCCGGTTCATATTTTCCGGTAAGCTCAATAATTGCAAGCTGTGCGGTATCACCTGGACGAATGCCGCTTCTTACGACCCTAACATATCCACCGTTTCTTGAATTCAAAAAATCTATGAAGTCCTCTTCAAATAATTTTTTAAATGATTCTCTTGTTTTTAGGTATCTACCCGCCCTTTTTTTAGCATTAAGATCATTTTTTCTGACCTTTGAGAAAAAATTATCTGCAAATCTTTTTAATTCCTTTGCCTTTGCTATTGTTGTTTCAATTCTTCCTTGTGATATCAAGGAATCCAACAGATTCCGCATCAATGCTTTTCTGTGTGCAGAAGTTCTATTTAATTTACTAATTTTTTTTCGATGCCTCATTATTCACCTCTTTTTTTAATATTCATCCCTAAATAGAGATCTTTTAATTTTAATTTTTCTTCTATTTCCTGTAAGGATTTTGAACCAAGATTTTTCATCTTTATAAGCTCATCACGGCTCATTGTAACAAGTTGTTTTATTTTTTTAATATTCTGTTCCCTAAAACAATTGGTCGGCCTTTTAGAAAGATTCAGTTCATCAATACTCATATCCAATAATTTTTCCGATGCCTTACGATTCAGATCAGTTCCTCTTGAATCTATTATACCCACTTCTTCATCAAAATTTACCAATGCACCGAAGACATCTTTGGCAATCTTGCTTGCAAAGGGAATAAAATTTTCTCCATCAATAGAGGTATCATGCCATATCTCCATAACTGCTCTTTCATAGTCCCTCTTTGTCTCGTATCTGATATCTTCATCAATTTGATACTTTACTTTGGTAATTGGAGAATAGAGTGCATCAACCGGAATAAAATTTATCGGTTTTCCCTCTGTTTCTATATTATCTGAAAGTTCATAACCTACACCTCTTTTAATATAAAGTGTAAGATCCACATCAACATTACCGGTTACTTCCAATATCAATTGGTCTTTATTTATTACCTTTACAGCGGAATTTTCTTTTTCAATATCTTTTGCAAAGATTTTAACCGGACCCTTTCTTTTTATGTCCACTTCAACTTCTCTTTCCAAAATTGAAAGTCTAATTGCTTTAAGATTCAATGTTATTTGAGTAGCATCCTGATAGATACCATCTCTTGTTGCCAAAGAATGCTCAAATTCATTTATGGAAAAACCATAAATTGCAGATCCTTCAATTGAAGATAAAAGTATCCTTCGCAATGTATTTGCAACGGTATTTCCATACCCTCTCATAAGAGGTTCAATTGAAACCTTAATATACCCTGTTTCTTGTTCATTTTGTTCTATCTTAAAACCATCCGGTTTTTGTATTAAATTCCAATCCATTACCATATATAACTCCTTATCTTGAATAGTATTCTATTATTAAATTTTCCTTGAGATCAACAAAATAGTTTTCCTTGACCTTACTGCCCATAATATCCTCAACAACCTCAGCAACACAGAGATCTTTATTTAATTTTAACCACTCGGGAATTTTGGTATCATCAATATCTTTTACTATGTCTTTCAGATTTGAATGCCTTTCTAAAATTGATTTATTGAATTCAATAATATCACCTTGTTTTACCAAATATGACGGTATATTTACTTTTCTGCTGTTTACAGAAAAAAATCCATGTGTAACTAACTGCCTTGCATGCTTCTTGGAGCTACCTATACCTAAACGGTATATAATAATATCCAATCTGCTTTCCAAAAGTTTAAAAAGGTTTTCTGATTTGGTACCACGTATTTTACCTGACTTTTTAACATAATTGGAAAATTGCTTTTCAGTAATAAGATAGTACCTTCTTAATTTTTGTTTTTCACGCAATTGAACTCCGTAATCGGTTAATCTTCTTCTAAATCTGCCTTTTGCACCCGGAACTCCTCTTGACTTTTTGCTCTTAGAAAATTCAAGCGGACATTTATCCGTATAGCATTTTTCACCCTTTAAATAGAGTTTTACGCGCTCTCTTCTGCATAATCTGCAAAATGGTCCTGTATAGTTTGACATATCTAATTCTCCTTATACTCTTCTTCTTTTTCTTGGTTTACAACCATTATGAGGAACAGGTGTAATATCTTCAATGTAGCCGATCCTAATACCGGCGGTAGCAATTGATCTAACAGCTGTATCTCGTCCGGAGCCCGGACCCTTTACCAGGATATTAGCTTTTACCATGCCAAGTACATCAACCGCAAATTTAGCAACTTTCTCTGCTGCTTTACCGGCGGCATACGGAGTACTCTTTTTTGAACCCTTGAAACCAATTCCACCTGCACTTGCCCAGTTTAAGGTATTTCCATCATTATCGGCAAGGGTTACAATAGTATTATTGAATGTTGCCTGGATATGGAATATTCCTTCACTCAAATGTTTATATTTCTTTCCCTTTGGTTTTTTTTCAGTTTTTCCTTTTGGTTTTACCATACCTACTCCTATTTTTTCTTTCTACCGCCGATCGCAGGTCTTGGACCTTTATGGCTTCGTGCATTTGATTGAGTATTCTGACCACGGACCGGAAGTTTTCGTCTATGTCGAATACCTCGATAACAACCAATATCTTTTAGACGTCTTATATCCATTTGAACCGCAGTTCTGAGGTCACCTTCAACTTTATAATCATTTTCTATGATACCTCTGATTGACTGCAATTCCGCATCGGTCAGATCCTTAATCTTTTTTTCCGGATCAATATTTGCTTTTGCAATAATTTTTTTTGAACTTGTTAATCCCAATCCGAAAATATAGGTTAATCCAATGGTTACCTTTTTATTTTTTTGAATTTCTACGCCAGCAATTCTTGCCACTTTTTTCCTCCTCTATTTAACCTTGTCTTTGCTTATGTCTGGGATTTCGTGAACAAATGACCATTACTTTCCCATGCCTTTTTATTATTTTACAATATGCACACATTTTTTTAACAGAAGATCTTACTTTCATTTTATGCTCTCCTTATTATTCTACCTTTTGTTACATCGTATTTGCTTATTTCGACAATAACCTTATCCCCGGGATTCAGCTTAATGTAATAGAGCCGCATCTTTCCGGAAATAGTACATTCAACAATAGCATTATTTTCTAATTTCACTTTGAAAACAGTATTTGGAAGTTGTTTCAAAACCTCGCCGTCCATAGTGAATTTATCATCCTTTTTATCGTTCATATAGTTAATCTCTCACCCTTAGTAGCTCCAACAAGATACATATTTTCCCAATGGGCGGAAAGTTTTTTATCATTAGTAACAACCGTCCATTGATTTTTAAGAGTATGCACTTTAAAGGTACCCTGATTAACCATCGGTTCAATACATATAACCATATTCTTTTTTAGGGTAAATCCCGTATCGGGATATCCATAATTGGGAACTTGCGGATCTTCATGTAGATTATGACCAATTCCATGCCCCACATAATCCCTTACAATACCATAGCCCTTTTCTTCCGCATACTGCTGGATCTCAAATCCAAGTGTTCCAAGCCGCATGCCATCTCGTGCCAGTGAACCACCAAGTTCACATGATTCCTTTGTTGTTTGGATCAGAGCCTGCTTTTTTTCATTTTTATCACGAACAAGATATGTTCTTGCCATATCCGTGTAAACACCTTTATATATTAACCCAAGATCCAATTTTAAAACATCACTATTTTTTATAACCCTATGTTTATTGGGAATTCCGTGAACTACTTCTTCATTTATAGAAATACAAGCACTATTCGGAAAGCCGCTATAACCTTTAAAAGCAGGCTTACAATTCAGCTTTAATATATTATCTTCAATAATCTTATCCAGAGCTAATGTTGTCATTCCCGGTTTTATTTTATTTTCGGCATTTTGCAGAACCGTAAAAAGAAGGTGGGCTCCTTTTCGCATTTTATTAAGGTCATCTTTTGTTTTAATTAACGACATAATATCTCTTTTTCTATTAAAAAATTAAAAATAGTTTTTATTTTATCATTTCCATCAACTTCTGTCAATAAATTTCTTTTTTTATAATAAGAAATTAGCGGTTCCGTAGACTCTCTATAAACCTCTAATCTGTGTATTATTGCCTCTTTTCTATCATCTTTCCTTTGAATAAGAGCAGTTCCGCATTTATTGCACAAACCTTCTTTCTCCGGTTTTAATGTTAATGTATTGTAAACCGTACCGCATTTAGGACATATTCGGCGGGAGGAAATACGGTAAATAATCACATCATCCGCAACATTAATATAGATTACACGATCTATCTTTATTGATGTTTCATTTGAAATAGCATCAAGATCTTTTCCTTGTCTTAATGTTCTTGGATACCCATCCAATACGAATTTCTCATTTTTATCTATTTCTTTAAATTTTTCACGGATGATCTCTTTCATAATGCTATCTGAAACAAGATCTCCGCATTCTAAAATATCCTTTATTTTTTTTCCGAGAACATTATTTTTTCGGATACTCTCCCTGAGTATATCGCCTGTTGAAAAATGCTTAAAATTCGCATCTTTTTCAAATAATTCTGCTTGTGTACCTTTTCCACTGCCGGGAGGACCAAGGAAAATAAGGTGTTTTTTACAGATATTATCGTTCATTTTACATATGTCTTGATTTTATTCTTCGTTTGGAAAATCCTTCATAATGTCTCATTACAAGCTGCCCTTCTACCTGTTGGACGGTATCAAGAACAACACCGACAATAATTAAAAGTGATGTTCCGCCAAAAAGCATTGCAAGTACCGGCGGTATCTTAAAGACTGAGATCACTATCGAAGGAAATATTGCTATTAAGGCGAGCATGAAAGCACCTATAAATGTAATCCTATTTAAAATCGTATGCAGGAAATCCGCTGTTTTCTTTCCGGGTCTTTTGTTCTGAACCACGGCACCGTATTTTTTAAGATTATCTGCTACCTCATCTGGGTTAAAGGTTATCGCTGTATAGAAAAATGTAAAGAGTATCACAAGAACGAAATAAATTATAACATAGAGAGGTGAACTATATCCTAACCATTTATTTATAGCCTCTCTAAATGCAGTATTTTTTACTACCATACTGATAGAAGTCGGGAGCATCAGAACAGCCTGGGCAAAGATTATCGGGATAACGCCCGCTGCATTAACTCTCATTGGAAGGTAGTTTCTTGAACCCTGCACAACTTTTCTGCCCTGTACCCGTTTCGGATACATAATCGGTACTCTCCTGGCACCAAGAGTAAGCAATACGGAAGCGATTGTAACAAGAAATACGATCACGATCAAAAGTCCAATCTTGAAAAATCCCATTCCACCTCTTGCAGCGGTTGAAATAACAGCTGGAAATAATCTTGCAACGATACCGATCAAGATGATAAGCGAAATTCCATTTCCTATACCAACCTCAGTAATCGTTTCACCAAGCCACATCAGAAATATTGTACCTGTTGTAAATGTTAATATTCCGATAAACATAAATAGGGTTGGGTTTACTGTTATAACAGAACCCTGATTACCGAGATTCATGCTTTTAATCCATACAACATAACCGATTGACTGTAAGATGCAGATCAAAACCGTTCCATATCTTGTATACTGAGTTAGTATCTTATTCCCATGACTGCCTTCGTCATGCAGTTTCTTAAATTCGGGAACAACATATACAAGCATCTGAATAATAATTGAAGCAGTAATGTACGGCATAATACCAAGTGCAAATATTGTTACCCTTGAAAATGCACCACCTGTGAACATATCATACAATGCTAAAAGGGTACCTTCTCCCTGTGTAGCCATATAGTCAATTATGATCTTTGAATTAACCCCTGGTACCGGTATATGTTTACCTAATCTATATACCAACAAAAGTAGGAATGTAATCCACAATTTCTTAGAAAGATCCTTTACTTTAAAGATATTTTGAAATCCTTTTAACATTTAATCACTCCTCTTGTCCTTTCTCTTCACTTTCTTTCGTTTTCTCTGGTTTTTCTTCCGTGGTTTTCTCTTCCGGTTTTTCTTCCGTGGTTTTCTCTTCCGGTTTTTCTTCACTAACCTCTAACCTCGAACCTCTAACCTCTGTTTCTGTTTTCTCTTCACTTGGTACCGGTTTTACTTCTTCTTTCTCTGTGTTCTCTGTGGTTACTTCTTCTGTTTTCTCTTCACTTTTCACTACCTGTCCAGCACTTTGGAAAGGTGCTGTGATTAACTCTTCACTATTCACTGTCTTTTTACTGCCTCTATCCTCTGTCTTTTCTTCACTTTTTTCCTTTTCACCAACCTTTTTTTTCCTCTTTATTTCTTGCTTTTCATTGTCAATTGTCAATTGTCCATTGTCCATTGTTTTATTGCCTCTAACCTCTGTTTCTGTTTTCTCTTCACTTGGTACCGGTTTTACTTCTTCTTTCTCTGTGTTCTCTGTGGTTACTTCTTC
>JAUXGM010000034.1 GCA_030622125.1 bacterium
ACACGATGCAAGCAACGAATGTCCCGCTTGTTTTCGGAGTTTGTATTTGTTTTTTTTTCATTGTCAATTATCAATTGTCCATTGTCAATTGTTTTCGGTAATGTCCCTCTTTTGTTTTGGACGGAGTTTAATATTTTTTTACTTTACTATTTACTATTAACGATTTACTATTCACTGATTTTAATATTGTTTCCCTTATTACCTTCCTTTGGTACGTCCCTTATCTGACGGTGATGCTATTGTTCGTTTATTTTCAATTTTGTAAAAACTATTTCTTTAATTCGTTTTGTTAAATCATAATAAAATTTCACTTCCTTTTTATTAGGTAAATAAAAATCTTCCGCATATCTTATTATTACCGCAAAACGAGAAATATTTTCAACTTCTATTTCTTTAAAATCATTATTTATTTCTCCACATTTAACCAATAAATATTCAATATTATGAGTTTTTTCATAATGAATTTTATGATGGATTAAAAATGCTTTTAAGTATTTTTCTACTGCTTGTTGACAATGAAAACAGACTGCGTCTTTTACCATTTCATCATCAGGAAGTTTTAATTCGTGCTCAATAACCTTGAAATCACTTTCAGCTTTGATTAACCATTCTTTTACTTCATCGTCTATCATAATGTTATCCCTGTGTTCAGTGCTTCCTTTACCACACTATCAATTCTTTTTAAGTAAATAGGTATATCGTACTCAGATTTCACAATTATATCAATATCAATCTCTAATTCAGCCAAGTCTTTTCTTATAATACTTTCATATTGGAATTTTTTATTAATATCTAATTTTTTTTTAACTATTACCAAAATATCGTAATCACTTTTAATAACAAAATTATCCTTACTTCTTGAACCGAATAATATTATTCTGCATTCAGGGAAAATTGATCTTATTACTTGTTTAATCTTCTGTAAATTTTTATCGATACTCATAATTTATCCTCATTGTTTATATTACTTTATCACTGCGGCTTTTATCGGATCGTATATCTCCCTTTTACCACTTGATTCCGCTTTTATAACAATAAAGTAAATACCAGATGCAACATCCTTTGCGTCCTTGTTCTTGCAATTCCAATTGATGCTTTCACTTAAATAATCCTCATTGCAAAGTGTTGTTACTTTTTTTCCGGAAACGCTGTAAATCTCAACCGTTACATCACATTGATAGTTTGGCGTGTATGCAATAACCATCTTTCCATTCTTTGCAGGATTCGGATAGATCTTTATATTGTCGATAAGATGTTCCGGGCTGTTCTTGATATAAAATTCCTCATCGTAGATCTTTGTGTCACCAGTTGCATAATTGATCTGCAGCCGCATCTTATATTTCCCATCGGGAAGCACCGTTCCATCATCTTTTTTACCATCAAAATCAATCGAGAGTCCTCCGTATATTACGGTAATGTAATCCTTAAATCCGTCATTGTTTGGTGATATGATATGCCCTGATAGATCAAAGATTTCAGGATCACCGGCATTATAAAGTGTTTCGGGAAGAATTATTCTATTTCCATTCACAACCGTTATCAAAACAGTATTGTTATGAAGAACTATCGGCAGATACCTTGTATTATTTATCGTTCTCTTTTCTGTTTCTGCGGTTTCAGTGTATGCTCTTATAAGTTCCGTATCCTCAAAATGAGTTGTCGGATTGTTATATTGAATAGTAAATACCTCTGTATTCTGTGTGCCGACATCAAATGCCGTTTCCGTAAATGTTAGAATATTTCCTGCCAATGTCCCGCCGCCTGTGTTAATGACGCTTAAAGATGTCGGTATCTCAATATTGAGATCAAAGGAAGTTGACGGTGTATCACCTGCATTTTCAACTCCAACACTTATTACAGAGGTATCACCGATATTAAGATCAAATGTAGTTACATTAAATCCGACGATCGCAGGATCCGGAAAGTATCCGACAAGTGTATGGACACTATTCGTATCAAACGAAGTAAAATTACTTCCGGATATTGATGTATAATTTGAAATGGTCATACCAAGTGGAGCCAGCACATTGATCTGGACAATAAACGACCTCATCTTTATTTCTCCCGGTAGAACAGTTCCGAAATTGATCCCAATAGGTGGACCCGGTATATCCGCTCCGCTTATATAGATAAGCATAGGATCTAATGTATCCGATGCAACGACCAAAAGTCCGCTGTCCGTTCCTGTATTTTCAACGGTGATCGTATATATCAATGTATCTCCGGGAGTTGCCGATTCATAGTTCACACTCTTTGAAGCGATCATCAAAGGACTGGAATGAACAATGGTATAAAATGGATTTGAAAAGATATATCCGCCTTCGTTAGAATATCCCAATGCTCTGTCTTCTATAACATAGCCATCTGTAAATGCATCTGCCATCTTAACAACGAACGATACGGTATTAAAAGCTGAAAAAACGGGAAGATCTCCGGTATTGAATGTAACACCGGTACCATCATAACCGTCTCCTCCTGAAACATAAGTCAATGGATATGGGATCGTATTATAGATCGTCGTACCTGTTAATACGGTTCCACCGCTATTTCGGTAAGCAATACTATATGTAAATGTTTCACCGCAATTTATATCGGTAGGACCGCTAAGTAAAACAACAAAAGTAGAACTATTATGAACGGTTATATCACAGCAGGAATTATCACTATCCCCATAACCGGCATCTACATCTGCACAATTAGTAATAAGTGTGGTATTAGGTATTGAACTATCACTTAAAAGGATCAAGGTTACTGTTTCACTGCCGTCTATCCCAAGTGTTGTAAAATCCCAACTTACGGTATTTCCCGCCAATGTACCTGCCGGATTTGCACTTACATAAGAAAATAAAGGAGGCATATTATCCGATATTGTAACATTTGCTGCTGTATCGGAGCCTGTATTTCCTATAACTATCGTATATTGTATTGTATCACCTGCATAGATGTCCGAGATAGCAGTAGTTTTTTCAATATCAAGATCCGGATATCTCTTTACATCAAACGAAACATTGTTGGAATAAGCATAAACAGTGTCACTATCTTGTTTCCCTCTTGCAACATTCCATATAGTATCGCCTTCGGATGCATTAGTTGAAATCTTGATTGTAAAATGGACGGTATTTCCGGAAGGTGGTACTATATCGGCAAAATTCCACAAAACAGTAGTACCGAAGAGACCCCCGCCACCATCTGCGTTTACAAAGATCGTGTTAAAGGGGAGCTGATCCTCCAAAACGACATTTGCTGCCGTATCCGTTCCGATATTTGATATATTAAGTGTGTATGTTACAAGTCCTCCGATATCTTGAAATAATTTATCAACCGATTTTGTTATGAAAAGATTCGGATAAGAGATAACTGTTGTTTCAATCGTATCACTGTATATGGTTTCATTGTTATCTGCACTAAGTTTGTTATCTTGATAAATTGTGGTATTATTTGCAACTGGTGTGCTTACTCTAACAATATAAGAAAAGGTATATGTATTTGAGACATTTAAACTTGCCAATGTAAATGTAACCGTATTTCCTGCATAAGAACCACCGCTGACATAGATAGTATTATCGGGAAGTGTGGAATCCAATTGTAGATTTTTTGCAGCGGTATTTCCAACATTTTCAACGGTTATATCATAAGTAACTGTATTACCTGCATTTACGGGATCAGGCGTATCGGTGATTTCACTAAATCTAAGATCAGGAAAATACCCGGCAGTACAGATAACGATATTACTTGTTTCGCGAATTATCGTATCATCAATTAGTGCATAGTTCGTTACCGTATCACCGGTTGATAGTGCCGCTGAAAGTGTAACGGTCAATCCTCTTGTATTATAATCTTCCGACGGTGAAAGTGCTCCGATAATATATGTTACGGTATTTCCGGCAAAGCTGCCGCCATCCGTGGCGCTGATAAAAGTCAAATCTGTTGAAAGCGGATCTAAAATATTAACATTGCTTCCATTCGTTGTAGAGTAATTTCTATATGAGATAGTATAATTTTCTGTCCCGCCGGGAGGCAAAACAGAATCCTTCTGTTCCTTTGTGATCAGATATTTTGATGTTCCGGAAAAATTAGAGGTCTCATCAATCTGTGTTGTTCCGCCTGATGGTGATGAATTATCATAGTAAATAGCGGTTATCGTATCGCCATAAGCATCTCCTGATGCCAAAAAGGTGCTGTCATAAACGGTATAGATAGATGGTGTTTGATCCTCATAGACCTTTATTTTGCCGATGAATGTATCGGAATTTACTCCATTCTCATAAACATCAACCTTTTCCGTATCACCCGTTTTACCCATAATATAGACAAAATTGTCCTCCGTTGTTGTTATATCAATATTGAGATCAGGGTCATAGAGAGATACGGTAATCGTATCACCTTCATTATAAATTGTATTATCAAAACTTAATATCCCGAGTATTGCGGGAAGAATAGTTACGATCTTTATATCCGTATCGGAGTTATCATTAGCATCAATATAGGTTACCGTTACCGTATCGGGAGAAGAAACGGAAAAGATACCGTCGTTTAAAGCGGAAGCGTTCCCTGAAAAATTTAATAGACCGGAATAAAAAGTTCCGGTGTCAATTTCTGTTTCCGTTAATGTAACGATCTCGGTATCATTTTTTAAAATTGAATGTAATGTTGCTAACACAGTATCCTTACTAAACTTATTTATATTTTCATCTATATCCTGAATATGAAGATAGAAATCCTGATCTAATTTGTAAACCGATTGACTTACCTTATTGATATTCTCAACCCAAACATTTGCATTGGTTCTGAGTATCATAACCGCTGTATCCGATGAACTATCATTAATATCAAGGGGATCATTATAAATTACGGTGATCGTATCCTTATCGGATGCTTCAAGAATACTGTTGTCTAATGTTGCAACTGCATTCTGAATTGAAATGATGCTGCCGATAAAAATTCCGGAAATTTCCTCTGAGAGAACTATTGTTTCACTATCATTATTTACAGTATTCCTTAATGTAACCGTTACCGTATCAACATCATCAAAATGGAGATTTTTATCCAGGTCATCAAGCGTTATGTAAACAGTATCACCTATTGTATAGTTATCAACACTATTTTTGGAACTGTCTGTAAATCGGACATCCGATGACGATGTTGAAATAACGATTTGAAATATTTCTTCATCTGTAACGCCATTTGATTCGACACCGGTTACATTTATATCGTAACTGCCCGGATTATCTCCTATAAATGAATATTCAAAGAGTTTGCTCTCATAGCCGTTATCCGAGACCATTGTCATTGTATCATTTATGGAATAGGGAGCTGGAATAATGATTTCGGCACCTGTGGAATCCAATATGTCCTGACTTCCGAATGGATCCGACATCATACTTCGGACATAGATTGCCTGTCCTTTATAAAAGTTAATCGCAGTTGTTGTATTTCCGGGATCATCACTGTATGATTTATAAAAACCGCCTGCACTGTCAACATTTATGTATGTAATGGTGGGAATATCAAGTCGTGAATCCCTGTTCTGAGAATCATAAGAAACATTACAACTTGCTGTCAAATTCAATGTAATCTTTAGTTTTTCTCCCTCTATTATATCCGTAATTGCCGGAAATGCGGAGATTGCATACCCGGTTGATGCTGTTGTAACAGAAAAATTATCGGATATCGCAACGGTTTGTGTATTTCCACCCGCTAATATCTTCTCAACGATCATCTTTCCCGTTGCAGTTCCATCTATATAGAAATGACCCGTAAGGATACCGGAAATATTAAAATCCTTTTTAAATACAGGATACTGAATCCATGTCTTTGTGGAAATGGATTCTATCTGTGTATTAGTGCCGATAAAGGTATCTGCTGTAAGATCCTGATGAAAATGGAGTGTCTTTATCTCATTTGTTGCCTCACTGATGAAGGCATAAAAGATAGATATATCACTACCGTTGTATTTATCTTTGTATGTAGCGATAAGTGTATCATTGCTTGCGGATTGAATTGTACCATCATCTAAAATTGCCGCTCCTTTTGAGATATAGATCCCTGTATCATAAAAAAATTCACCTGAGGAGAGAGCCGTTTCCGGCACAGAAACAATCTCCGTATCATTTGCATTTTCCGTATGAAGCGTAACCTCAACATAATCAATATTACTTAAATCTCTGTTATTATCCTCATCAATACATCTTATATAGACCTTTTCACCTATATCATAAGAATTTTTTGTAATATAACCGTTAAAATTTGTAAGTGAAAGGATGCTGGGACTATTTTCTTTAAATAAAAAATTTCCTTCGCAATTCTCACTACTATCCTGTTTATCGATATAATGGACATTGCCATCTTGATTATTAAATCCGGTAATACTCCCATTTTCCGTAAAGAGCGGTCCCACATCGGTGGCAAGTGAACCGGAAAAGATGCCTGATGATTTTTCGGTTTCTATCAAAACAACTGTTTCAGTATCTCCGACATTATCATTTGTAATGATCACCGTTACCGTATTTGCACTATTCGGATTAAGATTATTATCAAAATCGGAGACCTCTATTTTAATTGGATTTCCTGCTAAAAATACATAACTTTCATCACCGATGCTATTAAAAAGAGTAATTGTGCCGGTAGTTTTTGTTACCGTATATAGAGATGAGATAGAAACATCGGTCGGATCGGTCGGATCCTCATACCTTCCGTAGATATATCCCTTATCGCTGCATGTGATTGTGTTGTCGTAAGGTCCTGTTGAAGAGAGTGTATTATTTATTAAATTTGATAGAAATTCACCTGAGTTCGATGAGGTCTCATAGAGAATAATATTTTCCGTATCGGTATGTGTATCATTATATATGGTAACGGTTGCGGTCTCAATCTTTCCCGGATCGTTATTAAGATCGGGATCATTCAATTTAAGATAAATATCGTTCCCAATGATCAGTCCTGTTTTAAGATAACCGCTGCTGTCGGAAAAATAGAGTGTTGAGGAATGAAGATCTCTGTATGCGAGAATTGAAATGATTTTTGTATCAGAGGTATCGGTTTTATCAATATATCTTGCCAAAATAGTATCCGGATTGGAGACATTTATTATTCCATTTTCAGAGATTGGACCTTCTTCTGATATCGGTATTCCAATGCTTTTGAAGATTGCACTATCAAAATCGGTCTCGTTCAAGGAAATCGTCTCCGTATCGATATGATTGAGGTCATTTAAGATAATAGTAACATTTTCTTTTATATTCGGATCCTTGTTCTCATCCGTATCACTACATTCCACAATACAATTCTTACCGATATAATAAAATGTTGCTTCTGCTCCAAGCTCATCAAGAAATTTAATACTTGCAGATGTTGGGAAAATAACCTTTATACTATCGGTTGTGGTATCACTGTTATTATATTTATCCATATAAGATAACGTAAGTGTATCGTTTGATGTATTATTTAAGATACCATCATAAGAAGCCCCCGGTGAAGATGAAAGTGTCCAGGGTTGTGTATTTACAAATATCCCCGTACTATTTCCTGTTTCTAAAAGAGTCATTGCCTCCGTATCAATACTATTTTTTATTATTACATTGATCTTTTCCTGATTGGAAAAATTAAGGTTCTGATCATTATCATATATCCTGATATTTATGTCATCCTCACCTACAATGTATTTATATGCTTGATCTGTGCCATCCGTAAAGTATCCGGATGAATTTGTAGCAGCAACGATCTGGACACTATCGGTAGATGTATCAGTAGGATCATCGTCATCCGTATAAAGTCCGATAAGGAGATTTCCCGGATTTATCTCTAATATTCCGTTTTCAATTGTAGAAGGCAGGGCTTCAAGTGAAATGGACCCCCTGAAGATACCTGATGCAGGTGTTGATTCCGTTAATATATAATGTTCGGTATCATTGTGACTGCTGTCGAAGAGCAAAGCCGTTACCGTTTCAGAGATAGCACCGTTTTCATCTTCATCTAAGTCTGTAATTTGAATGTAGACCGTATTTCCGATTGCATAGCCGGCTACCTTATTATAATTACTATCTGTAAATTGGAATGTAGAGGTCGTAGTTGCTTTTAAGACTGCATAATCATAGTAGTCCTCTTCCACTCCGCTGTAATTTTTATTATCATGGTATTTTACCGTTAATGTATCGTTATCCGTTCCTTCAAGGATACCATTTTCTGTTGAACCAAAGGGAATAGAGGTTAGAATAGTTCCATCATAGATACCGGAATCGGTTCCCATTTCTGTAAGTATAAGCGTTTCTGTATCACCGGAAAGTGATGTTAAGATTACATCTACCGTTTCAGATATGGATGGATCGGTATTAAGATCAAGATCTTCAACGGTTACGGTAATAAGATCGCCATCTCTATAGAGTGAGTTATCAAAATAAACAGTTCCACCGTTATAATGGTAGAGACAATTATTTACAGTTAAGATCGTGTTGGTTGAGATAAGATAACCACTGCCGCCGTTATCATCAAGGCAAGAGGAATAGGAGGGATCATAATTCACCGATGAAGGATCGTTAAAGTAGAGCTTATATGTTCCGGTATCTGCTACACCAAATGAATATATACCATTTGATATCGTATGTGGTCTTGTATCATATAGTGAGTTATCCATTTTATAGACATATATTGAAACATTCGGAATACCTATCCCGCTTCTACATTCCGTAACCTTTCCTTCGAATCCCTGCGGATAGATCTGCCAGCTCGGGATACCTGTTCCCGATAGCTCTGAATCCTGTGTCCTCCACTGTCCCGTATCACCAAGAAAATAATTGTTCAGTGAAACGGTATCAGATGAGGAATTCGGATTTATATAGAATTTATATGTAATATGATACTCTCCATTTCCGGGTGCATAGGGATAGTATGTTTGCGGATCGTTATGGTTCGGAAGATCAGATTTAATATCTGCAAGTTTTACCGTATCATATCTGTCTAAAAAATTCCCCCATGATAGATTCTCGGGACTTCCTCCCGTTATCTCAACCGTTTGCATAATTTCTACATAACCGCCGAGTAGTAGATCACCAACGACATTGTTTGTAACAATGAATTGTCCTGTATTCCACGATTGAACAATATAAATATCACGCTGAATTGATGATAATGTATGTGGTGTTCCTTCAATATAGTATGTTGCGTCCATTTGAAGTGCATCTGGAAAATTCTGCTCTACGCCTGCATTTGGTCCAAAAGAGTATGGAGTAATTGCCCAATAAAGATATTCGGAATTCCCCGGATATAGATTTTTTACCTTCTTTGTCTTTTCCTCACCGGGTGGGATTTCAAAACTACTGTCTACTGTAATCGTAGCAACAAATGTATCAATTAAATTTATTGAATCCCCCGTAACCTTTAAGATCACGGTAAAATCGGTTGCGAAACCGTCATCCTTTCTATAATGTGCCGGTGCATTTATTGCCTCTGCTGCATTTGCACCTCCAATCATCCGTCCCCATTCCATTGTCGGTGCACCGAAGATCGGCACAAAAATAAAGAGTATCAGGGCTGTGACAATAGATAGCCTGAATAATCTACGCATCCTGTTCCTCCTTCCTCATCATCATAGATCTTTTCATCAATGATGGTTTCATCGGTGGTATTCCACCAATTCCCCTTAGCGAATATATTATTTGCCGAAAGGTTTATAACATTAAAATTATTACAGATAAAACTATTATTGCCATTAGAAATACTTCCCATATCCGAATTTGAATTTTCATCAATAATTATTCCGTCATAACAGTTATTAAATATAGTAGTAGAAATTGATATGGAGGAATTTATTAGTTCCATCCCGATATTGCAATTTGCAAACAATAAATTTGAGATATTACCGCTATTTCCCTTTAAGATCATTCCCGTTTCACACTTTGTAAATTTTAGATTTGAAAGTGAAATATTTTTATTTGAATAGAATCCCGTCGTTGCATTCTTTACATTCACATAATCTATATTTATTCCAGTCCCATGATAGGTTATTCCGCCCCAGCAGTCGGGAACATCAATTGAGCCCAATATTGTAATCGGTAATGCCTCACTTCCCAGAGCAGCCAAATTACCGTAACATACAATCTCCACCCTATTCGGATCCCCACCGATATTAAGAATATCATTTGACGACACAGTGATCGTAGCTCCTTCACTTATTGTAAGTGTGATCCCATTCTGAATTAAGATATCACCCGTTAATGTATGTGTTCCATTCCAGACTTCATCCGATGTCAGGATACCACTTTGCGATTTTCCGATATGTACCCTTTGAGTTTTTTCACTATAAAGTCCGACACTGTCCGTTGCTCTACAAACAATATCATAATCTCCATAAGTTGAACCGGCTGTAAAGATCGTTGTATTTCCTGTTGTATTAGAAAATGTTCCCCCATTGGAATACCAATAAAATGAAATTGCATCGCCCTCTCTATCTTCTGCGGAAACAGAAAGTGGAACCGTATTCCCATAATCTAAAAAATTTACTCCACCGGTTATTGTAATATTGTATGGAGGATTTTGTGAGACATCGGAATCCGGATCCATTGGATTTTTTCTTTGAAATGTGCATCCTGTAAAGATTAAAATAAGGAATAGTATCAGTATCTCAATTTTAGACCTAAGCATAATATATTTCCCTTGTTCGTTAAATTAAAAGTAACCTTTTTCTCTTTTTCAAAATCCTTTGTTCTGAAGAAAAACTGATAGACAAGTATACCGCCTGCACTTATCCCCGAGACAAGAAAACCCTTGTATTTTTTATCGTTTACCTGAACATTATCCCAATATGAAAGTGTCTTATCGGGATCCGTTTCGTTCATATAATCATCGTAAGATCCATCCGCCTTTTTATAATAATAGTAAGAAAGCCCACTGGAGATCAAGGTAAAAGCCGCCGATAAATAGATAGATGTCTTTCGTGAGAATGTAACCTCTTTTATCTTTTCTTTTTTAAACCTACTTCGGTATTTTTTTATTGCCTTTCTTCTTACCTTATCTCTTTTTTTCATATCCGATAACCTTTTTTTCTTTGCTTTTGTCTCTATAATTTCTTTTACCGGTTCTTTTTGCGGTTCCGTAACTTTTTTTATAGGTATCTTTATTGTTTTTTTTCTTTGATATATCTTACTGCCAAATCGGTTTTTCCTGAGTTGATTGGCAATTCTGTTTTTCTCTCCAATATCCTTTGTTTCGGCTACAAAAACAGCATATCTAATTTCTCCCTCTACTTTTTTCTTAACAACCTTAAGTCCTTTATATCCGAAACTTTTCATCAATTTGATCTGGGATACGGCTTCCCCGGGAGTTGGATAAAAATTCTCATAGATTAAGTAAGATATCTCAATTTTTTCTTCATAAGATACATTTTGATTTTCTTCACTGTAAACAGGAAAAATTAGAATCAATAAGATAATGAAATATCCTATTCCTTTCATTTTATATATTATAAGGTAAAAACCTTAAAAAATCAACATATTTTACCATATTATTAAGTGCATTATTTATGCCAATTGAATATTTATAATTATATTGGCAATAGTTAAAATTATCTTTTCTTTTTATTCTTTGTTTTTCAGCAGTTTTTAGTAAATTTTTTTTTCAGAAATCATTTATTCAAAACATAATTAAATATAAGTGAAAAGATTACGAGAAATAAGCCCGGCAAGATCATTTTTTTGTACATCTTAAACAAAGAAGCATTAAAATATTCTTTTGTTAGAACTAAACACAGATGCATCGGGGAAAAAAACACGCCTATATATCCACCTACGAACAGATATACAAAGGGATAAAAATTAACTCCTGTCGATGTAAGAATGAATGGTAAAAAAAGGGGAAGAGCAACAGATATAAATCCAATTGTTATTCCAAATAAAAGCCCGAGTATAAAAGAGACAATAAATATGATCAGTTCAATGGGTAAGCCGGCTGTATTACTAAATTGGATAATAAAATTTATTATCTCTGCTTTTTCTATATAATACTTGAATATAAAAATAACCGGAATTAGAAGAAGTAGCTTTAAAGAAAATCCTATTTTTATAGATTTAAAGATAGTACCAAAGGAAAGTCTTCTCTCAATTGTGTAAATGATAGAAAGAGATATAACTAAAATTGAAAGGGATAAAACCCCTCTGGGGATGATTGGAATGGTAACAATAAGTATAAACACCGGCCAGAGTTGGTAGAGAAATTTTAATGGGGAAAACTTCTTTAAAACTGTCTGATTTTCTGTTGTTATCTTCTTTTTGTTTGGAAGAATTATAAAGAGAAATGCTCCTAAAAAAGCAAAAATTGTAATAAAAAATAGGTGTAAAAATAATTGTCCGAAGGATATCTTCAATATTTGAAGGGTGAATATAATTCCCGGGTACAGGGGCCAGATTGGTTCCCAGATATGTCTGAACCAGAAATTAATAACTCCCTGTGTTTCTTTAGATAGACCGGAATTGCCTGACATTGTATTAAGCATTGGGGCAGAAACAAGTGCTCCTCCGGGCATCGGGAAAAGACCAATAAGAGCAGGAAAAAACGGGAAAAGAATAATGGGATTTCTTACACTTTTTCTTAGGATTTCACTTGCATTACTTATGCCTTTCCCCTCTTCAATTAGTTTCGTAAAACTAACAATCAACCAGATTAAAAACATCATTATCAGGGAATCCTCGCAGGATATCCCTTTCCAGAACCCTGTAAGGACTTCCTTGATCGGAAGAAAAAATATTCCAAGAAGTATTGTAGCCGTAAATAATATTACAAAAAGAGGAAGTCGCTTTATACTAAAAAGAACAAAGAGCCCTAATATAATTAGGATTTTAATCAGTGTTATTATTAACATCGTCTAATATTCTTTTCAGTTCTTTTACCTCGTAGGAGGATTTTTTCTTGTCAAGAGCTGCAATTGCTTTGTTGCTATGGGCAATGATCTTTGCAATAATTTCTTTGTCCTGACTTTCTAAAAGGTAAAGAGTTTTTGCAAGATAATAATCGGCAAGTGGATGCTCTTTGAATCTATTTACCCAGGTTGCTGCGGCAATTGCTGCTTTTTCATAGTAAGAATGCCTACCCATCGGATCTAACAATGCAAGATTGTATTCGGAATTTATATATATCGGATAAACCTCTTCTATCGTAGTCCCGTTCTTAATAAATGGGGACAGATCCGAGATGATTCTTTTGTAATTTGCGGTACTTTCTTCTTTTTTTAAATTGTTTGATACCTTATATAATTTTTTTGACCTTCTTATTGATGGATATAAAATTGCACAGGACGAAAAAAGTAAAATTGTAAGAAATATAATAAGGGATCTTTTTTTCATGCCTTCCATATTTCTATTAGTCTATCGCTATCTTTGTAGATATTAAAAAACAACTTGCTGATCTTTTTTAAATTACTTTGATTTGTCCTTTTATCTTTGTATAAATATTTTTCTAAATTTTGTGCCACCCTGCCGAATTCTTCTACATTTGAAAGTGCTCTTTTTAATATAAAGTCTCCCGGCAAAAATGGAAGTTCTTCTTTTATTTTTTTTAGATTTCCCGAATAATTAAGGAGGATATATCCATTTTTAAGAAGATCAATGTTATCATAAGGTTCTTTTAAAAATTTGGAAAAATATTTTTTCAATTCCACATCTTTTTTGTAGAATGTTACTATTTGCCTAATTCCCGGAATAGGAATATAAGGTGTAGAAATATTCTGATGTGCTATAATATAAAGAAAGAAATTTTTAACGCCAAGAGAGAGAGTATCAACAATATCAATGATCTCCGGAGCCATTAAAAAAAAAGAGTCCGATTTCATTAAACCAACCCTTTCATCTTTAATTCTTTTTCTACTTTTGCGAAATTATCTGCTGATTCTTGTGTTGAAAGCCATTCAATATAATCCAATAATCCATTTTTTAATCTTATTTTCGGTTTGAATCCGAGCAGTTTTTTGGCAAGCGTAATATCGGCAAAACAATGTCTGATATCACCATTTCTAAATCTGTTCGTTATGGTAATATCTCCATCTTTCAGGATATGTTGCTGCATAATAGATGCGATCATTTTAACGGATGTTGCGATACCCGTTCCTAAATTTATTGATTTGCCATTTGCTTTATCATCTTTCATTGCGAGTAAAATCCCACGAACGAGATCGGAAACATTTATAAAGTCCCTCGTCTGATTTCCATCTTCATAAATTACCGGCGAATGATTATTTAATAAACGCGATGCAAATATTGCAAGGACACCCGTATAGGGATTAGATAGCGATTGTCGGCTACCGTAAACATTAAAAAAACGCAAGGCAACGGTAGGAATATTGTATGCTTTTCCAATAATATGAACCATCTCTTCCTGATCTCTTTTTGTTACAGCATATATTGATGTCGGATAAAGCGGTTTATCTTCCGATGTAGCAATTGGAACAAGATTTTTTCCACAGGACGGACATTTGTAATCCCAATTGCCGGTAGATAATTGTTTTTCAGTTCTTATCTGCGGGTTAAAAACCCCGTCTTTACTGCAATAATATTTTCCTTCACCGTAGATGGACATTGATGATGCTACAAGTATTTTCTTAATCTTATGGCAATGAGATGAAAGGTATTCAAGTATAGAAGCGGTAGCATAAGTATTCCCCTTTATATACTTTTTTATTTGATACATAGACTGCCCGACACCGACAGAAGCGGCAAGGTGAATTAATATATCTGTTTTTGGAATATATTTTTTTAGGACATCTTTTTTTTCACATTTATCAAAGATATATTTTGCTTTTTTGTTTAGATAAGATGGCTTTTTCCCGCGATGGACCTGTTTTTCTAATGAATCGACAACGATCACCTGATAACCTTTTTCGATAAGAAGATCTACAAGATGTGAACCGATAAAACCGGCGCCGCCCGTTACCGTAACCCTCATATTATTCGCCATTCTTTTGGTATTCTATGATATCCTCTATTATCTCTTTTAGATACAACTTCGGTTCCCAGTTAGCATATTTTTTAATTTTAGTTATATCGGGCACCCTTCTTCTCATATCTTCGAAATTGCTTCCCATTGCCTTTTCATAAGGTATGTGTTCAATTGTGGAATTTGAATTCGTCATCTTTCTGATTATTGCAGCAAGATCATTTATAGAATGTTCATCAGGGTTACCGATATTAAATATCTGCCCCTCACATTTTTTCTCATTCATTACAATCTCAATTGCTTTTATTACATCATCAATATGCGTAAAGCAACGTGTTTGTTCACCATCTCCGTATATTGTTATCGGTTTTCCCAGAAGAGCTTGTTTTACGAACCTCGGTACTACCATCCCGTAATCACCTACCTGTCCGGGACCCGTAGTATTAAATAACCTAATAATTGTAAGCGGTAATTTTTTTTCGTGATAGTATGCCAATCCCAAAAATTCGTCAAGTGCTTTTGTATTGGAATAACTCCATCTTGATATCGTTGTACTCCCCAATATCCTATCATCCGTTTCTATCAAAGCATCTTTTTCGTTTTTCCCATATATCTCGGAGGTAGATGTAATTAAAACCTTTTTATTATATCTATGTGCAAGTTTCAAAACATTTTCCGTGCCTTGAACATTGATCTCTATTGATTTTAAGGGATTATTTATAACATATTCCACTCCGACCGATGCGGCAAGGTGAAAAATTGCATCAACTTTTTGTATCGTTTGCTCCAAGATCTCAATATTCAAAATAGAATCAAGTATAAATTTAAAATTCTTATTCTGCTCGAGATCTTTTATGTTTTCAAAAAATCCGGTTGAAAGATCATCAATAACAAATATCTCATGCCCTTTTTTTAACAGAAACCTTGAAAGATTTGAACCGATAAAACCTGCACCGCCTGTAATTAAATATCTCATATTATCTCCTTATTATTTTTAACCCATTCATTTAATTTTTCAATTCCTTTTTCTACATTGTAGCTGGGAGACCATCCCAATATTTTTTCTGCCCTGGAAATATCGGATATATAAACCCTTTGATCACCGGGACGCCAGTTCTCGAATTGATGTTCTATCTTGTGCCCGACAAGATCTTTCAATATATCAATAAATTCTAATAATGATATGACATTATCACTGCCTCCGCCGATATTGAATGCCTGCCCTTTGACCTTATCTATGCCTTCAATTGCTTTTTCATAACAGTTCACAAGATCCTTCACATAGAGAACATCTCTAACTTGAAGTCCATCGCCGTAGATCGTTAACGGTTTGTTATTTACAGCAGAGATCAAAAAATGGGCGACCCACCCCTGATCCTCATTCCCAAATTGGTGGTCACCGTAAATACAGGATTGCCTGAATACAACCGTCCTAAAACCATAGATCCGTGCATAATCAATAAAATATTGATCACCGGTTCCTTTTGAACAACCATACGGAGAGTGAAAATCAAGTCCGAATTTTTCGGATATTCCATTCGGATAATCACGATAACCGTAATGCTTGCTGTCCTTCTTTTCAACAACAACCTCTTCCATTCCGCCATAAACCTTATTTGTTGAAGAGTAAAGCATTATAGGACTTTGATCTGTAACCCTTGCACCTTCAAGAATATTAAAAGCACCAAGTGCATTTATCTCAAAATCACTTCTTGGGTCGGTTACGGATGTTGTTACGGCAACCTGTGCAGCAAGATGAAAAACAATATCAAAATTATTTTTTTCAAAGATCTTTTTAACTGTTTTCCAATTTGTAATACTGCCCTTTATAAATTTAAGTCCCTCTATTTTTTTCTTTAAAAATCTAAGATTTTTTTCCGTTCCTTTTCTTGATAGATTGTCAAGAATTATTATTTCCGCCCCTTTTTCTGCAAAATGTTCACAAACATTTGTTCCTATAAAACCGGCACCGCCGGTTACAAGTATCTTCATATTTACCTCAATAAAAATAATTTTTTATTATATCTTTTTTTTCTGCTTTTTTCAAATTTCAACACAAAAAACTAACATATTTGATTTATTTAAAAGTATCTGCTAAAATAAATTTAGGTGGAGTTGCTTAGTTATGCAAGAATATATTTTAATTATTGATTATGGTTCTCAATATACTCAATTGATATCCAAG
>JAUXGM010000015.1 GCA_030622125.1 bacterium
CTGAACATCCGAGGTACGTCCCGC
Organism: bacterium; assembly: GCA_030622125.1. Lineage (GTDB taxonomy): Bacteria > AUK180 > AUK180 > AUK180 > AUK180 > JAUXGM01. Next base: position 25 of record JAUXGM010000015.1, read on the forward strand.
TTGTTTTCTGAGTTTGTATTTGTCTTTTTTTCATTGTCAATTGTCCATTGTCCATTGTCAATTGTATTCGGTAATGTCCCTCTTTTTATGGGGTACGGAGTTTAATATTGTTTTCCTTATTTCCTTATTCCCTTATTTCCTTATTGCCTTATTCTCTTCTTTTATCACATAAGAATGAGGGCAAGAATGGAAAACGCAGAGATCACATACATCATCGGATGAACCTCTTTGAATTTGCCACGAGCCATTTTAATTATCGTATAAGAAAGAAAGCCCCAGATTATTCCCTGCGTTATTGAATATGTGAGTGGAATGAGTATGAGTCCCAAAAATGCAGGTATCCCTTCTTCAAAATCCTTAAAATTGATCTCTTTTATTCCTTCCATCATATAGACACCGACAATAACAAGTGCCGGGGCGGTTGCAAAGATCGGAACCGCTTTTAAAATATTTGCAATAAATAAAAACGGCAGAAAAAGAAGTCCGATAACAACAGCGGTAAGTCCTGTTCTTCCCCCCTCTTCCACACCCGCCGCTGATTCTATATAGGTAGTTCCGGAGCTTGATCCGACAAGTCCCGATATTGTGGTAGATACAGCATCAACGAGAAGTGCCTTTCCGACATTTCGCGGCTGCCCGTCATCGTCAAGCATTCCCGCTACCTGTGAAATACCGACAAATGTGGATATGGAATCAAACATATCGGTAAATAGAAATGTAAAAATGGGAGCGATCATACCGATTGTCAAGACATCTTTTATGTTTAATTTAAAAAACACAGAACTAAAATTCGGAAAGGTAATAATACTTCCCTTTAATTGAACGAATAACGGTCCGCCTAAAAAATGAAGTCTGCCGAATGGAATAGCGAGAACAGTTGTTGCTATAATACCAATGAGAAGTCCACTCTTTACCTTATAAATAATAAGAAGTGTGGTAATTAAAAGTCCTATCAAAAAAAGGATGACACCGGCATTTAATTTTCCAAGTGCAACAAAAGTTGCCGGGTTTGAAACAATAAATCCTGCATTTTTTAATCCGATAAAAGCAATAAAAAGACCGATGCCGGCTGCAATAGCTCTTCTCAATGATAATGGTATTGCTGCTACAATTGCTCTTCTGACCTTAAAAATAGAAAGTATTATAAAGATAATTCCGGATATAAAAACCGCTCCAAGCGCTGTTTCCCATGGAATGCCTTGTATTTTAACAAGCGTAAATGCAAAAAAAGCATTGATCCCCATTCCCGGAGCAAGACCATAAGGAAGATTGCCGTAGAGTCCCATTAAGATAGAACTCAATGCACAAACCAATATCGTTGCAGTTAAGACCCCCGAAAAATCCATTCCCGCAACACTTAATATCTGTGGATTAACAATAATAATATAACTCATTGTTAAAAATGTTGTTATACCCGCAAGTACCTCCTTAGGTATAGTTGTGCCGAATTTGTCAAGATTTTTTATCGTCCAGAAGAAACCCTTCTCATAATATTTTTTCATACAATCTCCATTTACTATTATTATTTAGTTTATTTGTTTGAATTATACCGTATTTTTGAAAAAAATCAATACACTTGAAAAAAATCGTAAAATATTGTAAAATGATTTATAAATGGTGAATTATGGATTATGAAAAATTGCACAATATTACTCTTTTTGAAAATTTAGTTGATGAAGAACTTGAACGAGTACTTCAACTTGCATTTATTAAGGATTATAAACGGAGTTTGACACTTTTTTTTGAAGGGATGCAGGGCGGTATAATGTATGTACTTATAGAAGGTGAAATAAAGTTATATAAAAAAAATAAAGCGGGAGATGAGATATTCCTTGCTACGATATCACGAGGTGATTATATGGGAGAATTATCTCTAATCGATGACGATCAAAGATCCGCTACTGCAAAGATATCAGATAATTCAAGACTTTTAGTCATTACAAGAAAATGTTTTAACGATATGCTTTATAAGGAACCGAAAATCGCTGCAAAGATACTTTTGAATATAATTAAAAAAACAAGTCAAAGATTAAAAACAATGAACACAAAAATTATTAAATTAGAAGAGAAGTATGAAGAAAAAGAATAAATTCAAATTCTTTAAAATATCAAAAAAGAAAAAGTTGGAATCAACACCAAACGCATCGGCGCTAACAGGGGACATTCCTCGTAACGAAGTGGAGAAGAGTGTCCCGACGCAAGCACAGGATTCCAGTAGTAAGATCGGTCAACAAAAAAACAATGGAATTGACATCAAACAGGGTCCCGAGACAACCGAAGGAATCCAGCTGGAAACTTCGCAGGCACCTGAACATTCCCAAGATACAATGTATGCCGATGCGATAGCGAAAGCAAAAGAAACACAGTCGAATACTGATGCTGATACCATTACTGAGGTTATCTCTTTTTTGGTAGGGAATAAAGAATTTGCAATTAATATACTCAACATAATCGAGATTGTAATTATTGAAAAGATCGATCCCCTTATCAATGCTCAGGAGTATATCGATGGATTATATAATATAAGAAATGAAATGATTCCCGTTGTAAATCTTAATAAAAAATTGAAAATTGAAGAAAAAGAAAAAACTCATTTCGGGATTATATCTACAATAGGAGATCGCAAAGTTTGTCTCTTAGCAAAAAAAATAATCGAAGTTATTTACCTTGATAAGGTCAAGGTTTTTGACCTTCCTCTTTTAATAAGTGGAATAAATGATTATCTATATAAGGTTATAAAGATTGAAAGTGGTTCCGGTGAGCGAGTTATTTCAATTATTAACCTTAAAAATTTATTTTCAAGTGAAGAAAAACTTGTGCTTAATAAAGTAAGTAATAAGGAGGCTATATGAATGATACTGTGAAGAAAATAAGGGTCCTGATAGTTGATGACGCTATATTTATGAGAACTATGATTCGGGATATCTTAGAGAAAAATGGTTTTGAAGTAATCGGGGAAGCAAGTAGCGGTGCGGAAGCAATAGAAAAATATCAGAGATTATCACCTGATTTTGTTACAATGGACATTGTTATGCCGGGTATGGGAGGAATTGAAGCGGTAAAATCCATCATTAAACTTAATCCGAATGCAAAGATACTTATGTGTTCGGCAATGGGGCAAAAAGCACTTGTCATCGAAGCAATACAGGCAGGAGCAAAAGATTTTGTCGTAAAACCGTTTCAACCCTCATCTGTTATAGAGGCAATAACCAGAATATTAGAGGGGTAAAATGGGATTTTACCAGAACCTGGATCAGTATGCCAAGGATTTATTAAAAGAACTTTGTACCATTGGAACGGGAAATGCAGCAACATCTCTTTCTGCTATTTTGAAGGAACCGATAAACATTGAAGTTCCTGCTTTAAAAATAATAACTCCCGAAAAATTACCTGAAAGCCTTGGAGGCGCCGAATTATCAAGAATTGTTGTTTTTTCCTATCTTTCAGGGCAATATCCATCAAAATTTCTTATTATCTTTAGTGAAAATGAAGCCAAAAAAATTGTAAATTTGTTATTGCATAAGGATATTACAGGAAATATAAACTTCAATGAAGAGACTCAACTGATGCCGAAATCAGCGCTTCTTGAAATAGGAAATATTATTATCTCGGCTTATGTCAGTGCAGTGGGGACAATATTAAGGACCATCTTAATACAATCTCCACCACAGATAAAATTTGACATACTGGGAAGTATAATCGATGAATTTTGCATTGAATCCGCAGAAACCAATAGTGAGATTTTACTATTAAAAAATAAATTCATAGAAGAAAAGAAAGAAATCCTTTTTGATATAATTTTTATACCCAATGAAAATTCAATTACTTCAATACTAAATACCATTAAAGGAAAAAGTTAATTTTGGAAAAACAAAAGATCAAAGTAGGAATGGGTGAATATCAGGTAGGAAACGAACATGATCTTTTAGTAACTTATGGTTTGGGTTCTTGTGTCGGTATTACAATATTTGATCCGTTAAAAAAAATCGGAGGGCTTGCCCATGTTATGTTACCATCGGCTAAAATCTCCACAGGACCCAATATTAAATCAGGAAAATATGCAGATACCGCAATAAGAGAACTTATATCGAAACTAATTGCGTTGGGTGGAGATATTATAAATTTTGAAGCAAAAATATTCGGCGGGGCAAAAATGTTTTCATTTCAAAATGAAAGATCCGGAATGGATATCGGCAATCGAAATATAACCGCTGTAAAGGAGGAATTAAAAAAACAAAGAATACCTATAATAGGGAAGATAATAGGCGAGGATTACGGAAGGACCATAGAATTTGAATTAAATTCGGGGAAAGTAAAGGTAATAAGTATAAATAAACCCATAATAATAGTATGATAAGAATTTTAATTGCTGATGATTCAGCCTTAATGAGAAATATCCTCTCCGATATATTGGGAACTGAACCGGAATTTGAGGTAATCGCCACGGCAAAAAACGGAAGAGAAGTTATAAAACTAAACGAGGAGCTTTCTCCCGATCTTATAACAATGGATATTGAAATGCCGATAATGACAGGTATTGAGGCAACAAAAATTATAATGGAGAAAAAGCCGACCAAGATAGTTATCGTTAGTGCGTTTGGTGCGAGTGATGCTATGCCTACCCTGCAAGCGCTAAAAAATGGGGCAATAGAGGTAATCCAAAAGCCTACCGGGGTTATTTCCCGTAATATTCGTTCAATTAAAGATCAACTTATTTATACACTGAAAAAGATTTCGAAAATATCAATTGAGAAAGTAAACAAAATAAACAAAGAAAAGATAAGAAAGATAGAAATATCTAAAAGAGGAGTGAGTGGAAAATGTATCGTCATTGGAGCCTCCACGGGAGGACCTAAAGCATTGGAAAAATTATTGCCCTCTTTTTCTTCTTCTATTGATGCCTATTTCTTCATCATTCAACATATGCCGCAAACTTTTACAAAGAGTTTCGCCGAAAGATTAAATAGGATATCCGATATTACGGTTCAAGAGGTAAAAAAAAGCGAAATATTGCTTCCGAACATTGTTTATATCGGAAAAGGTGATTCCCATTTTAAAATAAGGGTATCAGATAAAAAGATCATCTCAAATTTAACAAAAGAACCACAGTTATGGGGGGTTAGACCGTGTGTCGATTACCTATTTGATAGTGCAGCTCAGATATTTAAAAATAATATCCTTGGCATTGTTTTGACAGGAATGGGACGAGATGGTACCTATGGATCCAAGGCGATTAAAGATCTTGGTGGAATGGTCGTATCTCAAAATAAAGAATCTGCATTTATATGGGGGATGCCGGGGTCAGTTACCAAAGCCGGATATTCGGATATGCAAGTAAGTTTAAGTGAAATACCGGATATAATAGAAAAGTTCGTAGAGGAAAGGAATGAATAATAAAAAATATCTCGAGATGTTTCTCAATGAAGCTTATGAATATATTGAAGCAATTAACAATGCCCTGGTAAAAATAGAAAATGATACCGATGCCCAAATAAATATTGAGGTCATCTTTAGAAATATGCATACCTTAAAAGGGATGTCGGCGGCAATGGATTTTACACAGATGGCAGAATTTTCACATTTAGTTGAAGATGTTTTCAATAAAATAAAATCAAGCGAGATCAAATTATCAACCGCCGATTACGATAAATTTTATGGATGGCTTGATAAATTAAAAGAGATGATCGATTCTATCGCAAAAAACGGTGTGGAAAAAAAACAAGAATTAAAAGAGCTTCTTGAGATAAAAAATTATCTTGGGGGGAAAAAATCAACTGAAAAAAAAGAAGAAAATAGTGCAACCGAAAATTTGAATATTCAATTTAATGATTCTGAAATAAAAACATTTCATAAAACATTAGATCAAGGTACAGAGATATTTAAATATACCATTAGTATATCAAAAAAGGCACCGATGCCTTCGGTGCGAATTTTTCAGATCATTCAGAAATTAAATGAATTGGGAACAATATTGAAAACAATTCCCTCAGCCGATAAACTTGAAGAAGCTGAAAATATATATACTTTTGCAATTTATTATACTCCAAACGAGGAAGCAAGAGAGATATATCGTATAATATCCGCAATAAGAGAAGTAGATAATGTTACGATGTTGCCGATATCAAAGAATGATATTATAAATAAAAAGACACTGCCGAAGGAAGAGGTATCTCAAAAGAAAAAAGTTATTAAATCTTCAATAGTTGAACCCACGATCAAGGTGAAAATATCTCATCTTGACGCACTGGTAAATTTAATTGGTGAGTTAATGATAAATACAATCCGCTTAAACGATATTTCAAAAGAATTCAACATAAAACAGTTAAAAGATGAGATCATAAATTTCCAAAGAGTAACATCTGATCTGCAAGATAGGATACTTTTAGCAAGAATGGTACCTGTTGGACAGATATTCAGTAAATATCCAAGAATAATAAGAGATCTTACAAAAAAATTTAATAAAGAAGTTGATTTTAGTATAAGTGGAAATGAAATAGAACTTGATCGAATTATTCTCGATGAGATTGATGAACCCTTAATTCATCTATTGCGCAATGCGGTAGATCACGGAATTGAAACTCCGGCAGAAAGATTAAAAAAAGGCAAAAATAGAATTGCAAAGATAGAGTTAAATGCAAGAAGAGAAAAAAATAGAGTTATAATCGAAGTAAAAGATGACGGTAATGGTTTGGATATCAAAAAAATTCGGAATAAAGCACTCCATATGGGAATTGTAACGAAAGAAAAACTACCTACTATGAGTAGATCCGATATCTATATGTTGGTGTGCAAACCCGGATTTTCCACTGCATCAAAAGTAACCGATATGTCGGGTCGTGGCGTTGGAATGGATGTCGTAAAAAATAAAATCGACTCCTTAAACGGGGTATTAAGGATAGAATCTTCTATTGGAAAAGGGACAACCTTTACGATCATACTTCCCATGACACTTGCCATTATCCAAACATTGATCGCTTCCATTAGGGGGATCAAATTTCTTATCCCTATTGCAAACATTCAAGAAACAATGGAACTCAAAAAAAACGATATAAAAATTGTAAAGGGAAAAGAAGTGATCTTTCTTAGAGATGAAGAGATCGTCCCACTCATTAGGATGGATGAATTACTGGGATTCGAAAGAATAGAAGAACCTTCGTTTCCCGTAATATTGGTAGAGTTAGGAGAAAAAAAGGCGGGACTGGTTTTTGATGAGCTTCATTCAAAACAACAAACGGTTATAAAAAGCCTGGATTCAGTAATGAAAAAATCAAAAAGATATTCGGGAAAAGGACTTTTATCAAGTGGAGAACCCGCTTTAATATTAGATATTGCTGCAATTTTAGAGTAAATTATGAAATTAAATAATATACAATTAGATGCATTAAAGGAACTTGGAAATATCGGTTCGGCACATGCTGCTACGGCTCTTTCCAAACTTATACACAAAAATATAGACATTGACATTCCCGTTACCGATATAGTGAACAGAGATCATTTACCGCCCGCAAATCGGGGAAAAGTATTTATATGTATCGAATTTGTTATTTTTGGTGAAATTCCCGGTAAAAATTTATTCTTCCTTGAAAAAAAAGAAGGATTTAAACTCATTGATACTCTTATTCCTAATATCAGACAGAAAGATAGTGATGAACTGGATGAAACAACTCGATCAACGATCCAGGAGGTTGCCAGTATTTTAACAGCAAATTATTTAGGAGCAATGGGTGAAATGATTAACCTATTATTGATACCATCGGTGCCAAAGTTCCATATCGGCACCATGAACGAGCTTAATAATAGAATTTTTGCAAATATTGAAGAAATGGGGGAAAATGTCCTTGTAATAAAAACTACCTTGCGCGACCAGGACCTTAAATTTTCACCATTTTTTATCCTTGTTCCGTATGAAAATGGTATCAATATAATTTTAAATAAATTGGGGTTGGTGTAACTATGAAATGTGTAACTTTTAAACTTGGAAATCAACTCTTTGCTTTTAATATTTTAAATATTAAAGAGATCGTAAAGAAATATTCAATAAAGGCAATACCCGGCGTAAGTTCTATAATAGAAGGTATGATGAATCTTAGAGGTGAAATTATAACCGTACTTTCCCTAAAAAAAAGATTAAAGATCAAGGAAAAACAGAGTGAGCATAAAGATATTGTAATTGTTATTTACAAGGGTGAAAAATTCGGATTATTGATAGATGAGGTATTAGAAGTTGTAGAATTTGAAGATAGTGAAATTGAAAAAGGAGATAATTCAATATTTAAGATCGAGGAAGATTTTGTTAGCGGACTAACAAAGATCAATGGGTTACCGGTTATGATCTTAAATGTTGAAAAGGTTTTAGATTTTATATGAACAATAATAAAGAAAGGGAATCAAAAAAAGAAAAGGAAAAGAAAAAAGAATTTTTTAAAAAATTCGGTGAAAAAGTAGATAAGAATTCTCCTGCTGCATTAAATAATCTCGGCGTTTTTTTCTATACAAAGGGGCTTTATTGCGAAGCAATAGATGCCTTTCAACAAGCTACTGCATTAGAAGCAAATTACACCCTTGCCATAAAAAATCTTGCTCAAACGATCAAAAAAGGAGTTGAAGAGGGATATGATTTTGAAGAAGAATCGAATGATCACAAAAACTATACAAATGATGATGCAATAAAATTTTATAAGCAGGCAATAAAATCAGATCGTAGTCTTGATGATGCATATAATTCGCTTGGTGAAATATATTACCACAAAGGAATGTTTGACAATGCCCTCAAACTATTTATGAAAGCAATTGAATTGAATCCTGAAAATGCAGTGGCACATTATAATTTAAGTTTTTTATATGGAGAAAAAGGCTTTTACGACAAAGCACAAGAGGAATACAACACCGCCATTGATATTAATCCAAATTTTGCTGAAACGAAAAGAATCGTCGTTGATGAAAAAGCAATGTCAATGTATGAAGAAGACAGTGAGGTGTTAAAGAAAAAAAGAGATCCGAAAAAAGCACGTGTTGCTGCAACTATGGCACAAGTCTTTTTATCTACGAACAGAGTAAATGAAGGTATTAATAAACTTGAAGAAGCAATTAAGTATGATCCGGATTTTTCCGATCCATATATTGATCTCGGAAAAGTATATATAAAAGAAAAAAAATTTACATTAGCAATAGATTTCCTCGAAAAAGCGATGGAACTTGAAGAGAATAATGAAACGCTCTTAAATAATCTTGGTGTACTTTATCACCATTTAAAACAAGATGATAGAGCCAAAGAATATTTAAACAAGGCACTTGAAATTAACCCTGAATATATAGATCCCAAATTAAATCTTGCAAAGATAGCTTATGAAAATAATGAATTGGAGAAATCATTAGAATTCTTTGAAGAAATAGAAAAAATGGACCCGAACAACTTTTATGCCATTGCATTTATCGGATATATCATTTACCAAAAGGGAAGTAAAGAAAGAGGAAAGAAATTTTTAGAAAGAGCTGTTAAAATAAATAAAAATTTTATAGAAGGGATCTATCTTCTTGGTAAGGTACTAATGGAAGAAGAGAATTATGAAACTGCAATTAAATATTTTAATGATATACTGCAAAAAAATCCTAATAAAAAGGAAGTACGGATATTGCTTGGACGGGCATACCGACTTTCCAAAAATATAGATAAAGCACAAGTGATTTTAAAAGAAGCGCTGAAAACAGAATCTACAAATCCCGAACTATACCTCGAACTTTCAATGCTGTATGAGGAGTTGGGAGATTTCAACAAAGCAAAAAAATTAATTCTTGAAGCAATTAAGCAAGATCCGAAGCATGTTTTATATCAAGTAAAATTAGCAACTCTTTTTGTCAAAAATAAAAATATTACAGATGCAATCCATATATATGAAGGACTTATTCAAAAAGGTATCCATGAAAAAGAGGTCTATATAAACTTGGGAGCACTTTATCAGATGAATAAAAAAGCGAAAAAAGCGATTAAAATGTTCACAAAAGCAATTCAGATATCACCGTCCGATGCAATTACTCATTTTAATTTAGCAAGTATATATGCTTTTTCGGGATGGTGGGATGAAGCGATCTGGGAATATAAAAAAACATTAAAATTGAATAAAAAATTCATAGATGCAAAATTTTACCTTGGAAAGGTTTATTTTATAAAAAAATGGTATAAAGAAGGGCAGCAACTCTGGGAAGAATATATAATGGAAGGAAAAGATAAAGAAAAATTAAAAGAAGCCAAAAGAGGTATTATAGAAATAGCACAGATTACCAAGGGTAAAAAAAATAATTGAGGTAAATATGACATTTCAAGGAAACATAGATACAATACATCTCCCAACGATATTCCAACTATTTTATTTCTCAAACAAAAGCGGCGTTTTAATATTGGAAATTGATGAATTGAAATACTTTATTTACTTTGAATTAGGAACTATTTTAAATGTCAGAACAAATTTTATCAAAAATACACTTTTAGATCTCTATCTTGTATATAAAAAACTATCTGTTGATGAAGTAAAAAAAATCCTGAAATTAGCGGATAATCCAAAGAAAATCGTGGAAGCACTTCTTAAAAACAATACTACAACTTCCGCAGAATTAAAAAAAATAAAAAAGAATCATATAAAATCACTTTTAATGGACATTGTCGGAATAGAATTTGGCAAATTTGTTTTTAAACCTCTTTCGGATAAGGAGTTAAAGAAATATATAATCAAAGATGTGCGATTAGATGTTCAATCTATCATTATGGATGCTGCCATGAAAAACAGTGAAATATTGGCTTTTTTTAAGAAATATACATTTCGATCGGTAATAACAAAAAAAAGTGAGGTCGTACCGGCAAACTATGTAGAACAAAAAATTCTTATGTCTGTTGATCAACCGATTACCATAATAAACCTTATTAAGCATGGGATTTATTCTCTTTATAACACATTTAAAGGAATAGAAAATCTTGAAAAGAAAAGGGCGATCACGGTGTCTGAAACGGAAGTAAAAAAAGATGATATTATAAAAGAATTTCCGGATGAGGTGAAAAAATTAATCAATGAAAGTGAATATTTTAATGAAGGGTATAATTATTTTAAACAAGCACTCTATCTTCAATCTGTAAATGAATTTAAAAAAGCATTATCTCTTTTTAACGGTAACATTATTATCTATCTCTATATTGCCGTATGTTATATTTATCTATCGGATTTAAAAAGTAGCATTGAGATTGTTAAAAAGGTAATAACAATTGATCCGAATCAGCCTTTTATGTATTTACTGCTCGGGAGAATTTTTTTTCGTCTTAAAAAGGATAAAAGTGCAGTTTTATATTTACAAGAGGGATTAAAAAGAAATCCTGAAAATACAATGCTTTTATGGGAAATGGCTAATTATTACTATAAGATTCGCAAGCTAAAAAATGCAATAGAAATTTATAAATTGCTTCTGAAAAAAGAACCGTCCAATATTGATCTTTACCTTAAATTAGGTGCTATATATTTAAAAGAAGGAAACAAGAAACAAGCAGAATCTGCATGGCAAACGGCGTTGAAATATGATCCCGGTAGTAAGATCATTAAAGCGAACTTAAAAAACATTGATAATTATGCAAAATAAACTTGATAAAACAGAAATTGATAAGGTATTTGACATTGTGAAAGATCGATTTGATGCTGATTTTTCAAATTATAAATTGAACTGCTTATCGCGAAGAATAAAAAGACGAATGCTCATTGCCCGGTTTGATGATATTGAAGATTACATTATCTTTTTAAAAAGTAGTTCCCAGGAGCAAGAATATCTTTATGATGCAATAACAATAAATGTTACCCGATTCTTCAGAGATGAGGAAACATATAAATATGTAAATGAGAATATCTTACCCGATCTTGCAGCAAACAGTAAGATAAATATATGGTCAGCCGGTTGTGCGAGCGGAGAAGAACCGTATTCGCTTGCAATGATGTTCGAATATTACAAGATCGTTCACCGATTGCCATTTCAATATACCGTATATGCAAATGATATTGATGAAAATTCCATTACAATTGCAGAAAAAGGTATTTACACCCCGAAATCGCTTTTTAATGTTTCTCCTGAATTTAAAAAAATTTTTGATATCTTTTCAAAAAAGGAAAAAAATTATTATCATATTTCTCAAAATATTAAAAATAAGGTTGAATTTCGTATTCAAAATCTTCTCTCGGTGAATTGGAAGATAAAGTTTGATCTTATTCTATGTCGGAATGTATTTATCTATTTTGAAAGGAAACTTCAAGATAACATCTTATCTACTTTTAAAGGGTATATTCAAGATGATGGGTATCTTGTTTTGGGTCGTGTAGAAACGATCTTTCAAAACGGAAAAAATCTTTTTGATATTGTTTCAAATAGAAATAAAGTGTATAAAATAAAAAAGGAGTAAAAAATGGGAATTTTTGATGAAGAAGCTAAAAAAACGGAAGGCATTGCACAAAAACATACATCCGATAGAGAACATGAAAAAAATGTGCCCAGTAATGTAAAAAAACTGGATAGAATAAACGGCAGGGATGTTTTTTTTATCGCACATAAGGAAAAAGCCGTAACCAAAGAGGTCGGTAAAGCAAACCTTAATGTTTTAAACCTGAATAAAAAAATGCTTTTTGAAATGGTAAATTCCGGGGCAAGTGATCTTCACTTAACCGCCGGAGTGCCGCCATGTGTTCGAGTTGATGGCTCGATTTATCGTATGTACCAATATGATATGCTGACATCGGATAAGATACAACAGGTTGTTTATTCACTTTTAAAAGATAAGCAGAAAAAAGACTTTGAACAGAACAATGAACTCGATTTTTCATTCGGTTTACCAGGTCTATCAAGGTTTAGAGCAAATGTTTTTAAACAAAGAGGAAATATTGCCTGTGCTATTAGACAAATCCCTTATAAAAAGATGAGTTTCGGCGAACTTGGATTGCCTGCGGCGATAGACGATTTTGTAAAGCTGCCGAGAGGATTGATCCTTGTGACCGGTCCGACAGGGTGTGGAAAAAGTACTACACTTGCATCTATGATAGATTACATAAATAAAACAAGACCTTGCCACATTATTACAATTGAGGATCCTATAGAATACACTTATAGTCATCATACTGCAATTGTCAATCAAAGACAAGTCGGAGATGATACCAGCAGTTTTTTCATTGCATTAAAATATGCTCTGAGAGAGGATCCTGATGTAATTATGGTAGGTGAGATGAGAGATACCGAGACAATCGGTGCAGCAATTACTATTGCTGAAACCGGTCACCTTGTTTTTGCAACCTTACATACAAATAGTGCAATAGAATCAATAAACAGAATGATAGATGCTTTTCCTGCACACCAACAATCTCAGATCCGTACCCAGTTAGCATTTGTTTTACAGGGAGTTATGACTCAACAGTTGATACCGCGAGCTCATGGTCCGGGTAGAGTACTTGTCTGTGAGATTCTTATTCCGACAACTGCAATTAGGTCAATGATAAGAGAGGATAAGTTACATCAGGTATATGCAGCGATTCAAACAGGGAAGCAATACAAGATGCAAACAATGAATGAAGCACTTACGGTTGCAGTAAAAAAAGGAATAATTTCATCTAAAGAAGCAAAAAACAGATCAATGAATAAAATAGAATTAAAAAATCTATTCAAACACTATGGCATGGTATACTAAATATGTATTATTTCTAATTGGTAATAATAAATACGCTGTGAGTACCTATGTTTTAAAACATATATATAGATACCCATCAAATATCAGCCCTTACCCCGGAGAAAAGAAAACTTATCTTGCAATGGCAGAATTTACTTTCGGAGCAATACCCATTATAAATCCGGAAATACTGGGAATATCCGTAAAATCCGAAAATTCTTACATACTTCTTTTTGAAATTGCCAATCAACAATTTGGAATGGGATGTGATACAATAATCGGTTTTATTGATAATATTGAAAAGGATGTGAAACTATTGGATATTAAGGAGAAAATATAAAGAGAAATAGTGATTATGTAAGCATACATACCCATACGGATGGTTCGTTTAATGACGGTATAATAAAAATAGATCAACTTTTAGAAAAGGTAAAAAGTTTCGGACAAAAAGGAATTGGGGTTACCGATCATAATTCACTCATAAATATTAAAGAATTTATAGAAAAAGCCAGAAATTGTAATATTAAACCCATTGCAGGATGTGAATTTTATTTTGTTGAGGATGCAAAAAAAAGTATCCGTGAGAAGGATGATACTCGATTCCATCTTGTTGTAGTTGCGAAGAATGATAATGGTTTAAAGAATTTAATTAAGTTGAATAATGAAGCATGGACGGAAAATTATTTCAGACCGAAGAGCGTAGAAAGAGGGCTTTTAGACATTCGGCTTTTGGAAAAATTTAAAGAAGACTTGATCGTTACCACTGCTTGTTATTATGGAATGATTCCAATGTTTCTCGCCGATAAAAAATTTGAGAAGGCTCTCTATTATTTTAATCAATTAAATGATCTCTTTGACGACGATTTTTATATTGAGATTGCCGACCACGATTTTCCTGATGAAAAAAGGGTCTTTGACCGCCTGATAGAGTTTGGGAAGAAAAATAATAAAAAATTTATTATCGCTCAGGATGCTCATTACCTAAATGAATCGGATTGGGCAGCTCATGAGCTTTTGATTGCAACAAGATTCAATTATTTTTCAAATTTTAAATTTCCGAATCACAATTTTTATCTTAAAAACAGCGAAGAAATGTTCAACCTGGGGTTTGATGACGAATATTACAAAAATACAATTGAAATACTTGACAAGGTAGAGGAGTATTCAAAAATTATGGATCGGAAAACTGATACAATTAACCGGCATTTTATAAACAAGGGCAGAATAAGGAAGTTATCATTATTAGATGCATTTAAAAAGATTTGTAAATATAAAATGGTACCGACTTATGTATATTTCCCCTTCAAAAAGAGATTTGAAAGGGGCGAATATCTTGATAAAATAATTCAGAATGATGGAAAGATAAAGAATTACTTTGAAAGCAACCCGTCTTTTTACGGTATATTAAAAACATTAACAGGTATTAAAACAGGTATCATCCCGCTTAAAGATGAATATTTTGAGGGGACGGATATCATTGATTTTCCTTATCCGATATTAAAACAGTCAAATTACATAATTTCTCAATGGTGATTAAGAAAGAGTGTACAGAAAAAGCCGCCCATAAAAGCAGGAAAAATTGTTAGATAATAAATGATCTTGACCGGTGGAAGTTCAACGAGAAAAAAAACAATAGTAAAACCGATCAAAATAGTAAGATAATGATTTTGTTTTTGCACCTTTAAAAGATTCAATAACAAATGCCCGAGCCAAAGATAAACACCGGCGGATGCAAATAACATTGAAAATAAAAAGAATAATACGGCAATTATTGCTAATGGAATGCCGATAATGGTAATCATAAAGATTAATATAACAAAAAATGATAGGAAAAAATAAATGAGACCGAACAGGTAATTTCTCAATGGCTGATTTCTTAAATTGTTTTCAATTTTAAGCAAAAATTTTGAGAATAAAAAAAAGACAAAAAAAACAAGCAGAAGTTTGAAAACATAAGTAGGAATGATCCGAACATTAGTTGAGGCTGGAAACGGAATTCGCCTCAGATCTTTGTATAATACTTTAAATTTTGTATCACCATAAATTGACGCACCTTCATCCAATAAAAATTTATCTCCAATAAAACTTACATCACCTGTAACGACCGAGTCCATGCCGAGTTTTAAGGTGCTGCCGACAAATATGATATCCCCATTTACCCTTCCTTCTATTGAAAGATCACCGTAAACAGTAAGATCTCCATTTACGGTACCCCTGATATTTGCATTTCCTACGACGAGTAGATCTTCATTGATCACTTTATTTTCTTCAATAACATAATCACCGATGTGAACATTTGCATAAGGTATTACGATCGCCAATAATAAAACAAATATTGCAATGTTTTTTTTCATATATTCTTCTTTTTAAATTTAATTATTAAGAATGGAGTTAAGAGCAGAACAATTACTGCCGGTAAAAATGGTGACAATAAAAAAGAACAGAGAAGCCTTAAAAATTTAAACCCGTAATTACCTAAATAGATGATCCATTTTGAGAATATATAGATGAAAAAATAATTCATTGAAGTTGCTATTTTTGTCCACATCAATATATCTTTAAGAAAAAAGAGATCAAAAAGAAAAGCATAGATCAAGAGGATAATTCCGAGAGAACTTAATTTTTTTCGGAAAAGATAACGATTTATTCTATCTTTTATCGGTATGAATGAAATTTTTTCGTGTTTTATATCTATTGTATTTGAGTAATGTTCCAATATTTCCGTAACCATTTCATATTTCTTTATGTCTATCTTTTCTTTTTCTATAAGTTTTTTTTCAAATTCATCAATCATATCTCTCCTTTTGATATCTTTCTGCAATTTTAATAAGGTTCGCTTTTGCTCTAAATAATCTTGTCATAACAGTGCCGATCGGTATTCCCAATGTCTCCGCAATTTTTTTGTATTCCATATCTTGAAAATACCTGAGTTCAATAACCACTTTGTATTTTTTATCAAGTTCTGAAATACAAAAAAGAAGAAATTGATATTTTTCTTGCTCCTTGACCTTATCTTTCGGTTCTTTACAATCTACAATATCCAGCTTATCATTTTCGGAAAAGAATGTATCAATTGAATATTCTGTTTTTCTGGAATTTTTTCGTATATGGTCAATAGCAACATTATGAGCAATTGTAGATATCCAGGTTGACAGTTTACTTTTCTCTCTATTGAAAGTCCTTATAAACTTGAATGTCTTATAGAATGTTTCCTGAACAAGATCTTCCACATCATTTGACCTACCGATGATAGAAAGTATCCGACTGTAAACAAGATTTTTATACATATTAAAGAGCTCTTCAAACGCTTGAAGATCACCTTTTTTAACCTTATTTACAAGGCGATCTTCTTCATCCTTCATTAGATAATACGCTTAAAAAGCCTTTTTATTTCATCAACCTATTAGATGCAGCCAATCCTTAAACAGGAATAAAAACCTTCCTATTAAAAGAGAGATCCTTCCCATAACTGTCAGCCCGAATGATGCACCGAATCCGATCATCAGAAAATATATTCCGATCTTTGCCAACACACCAACCGTTCCTTTATGTTTCCACGAGAAGAAAAAGTATATAATAGCGGTAAATACACCGATTACGAGTAATGCAGTGGAAACTATTGCCCAGAACCCCATTCCGGGATGGTTAAAAACGGTTAATGTTTCTCTAAGCTGCGTAAATATATAGGTTTGAAAGATCAACGGCACGCCAAAACCGGTTCCAATACCAAGACTGATAGAAATAGGAATTCTAATCAACCAGATGGTCTTTTTATGGAGAAATCCAAGATATAATAATCCTATTAAAGTTGGGATAATATAAATATACTGATGATTATTAATTATTGGTATCCATACATAGCCAATAAAGGCATTATGCCATATAAGTCCTATTCCATAGCCAACACTTATCCCCACAAGAAGATGTTCGGCAAACTTATAAAATGGATTATCCTTATATAAAAATGAAAATATTGCAAGTGTAAAAAACGCAGCAATCCATGTCCCAATTATAGTTATCATTTTTCATCTCCTTTTTTTGTTACGAGATACCCAATATTCCCAAGGATAATAAATAATATTATAAGTAGGTGAGCATAAGTTTGGGAAGCCATAGCATTTAAACCTCTTCCAGGCTGCTTTATGAGTGTTTCATAATCTGCTGCACCTCTCATTCCGTTCAGCATTCCTACTAATTGTCCTGATTGGATGTATGGATAATAATCGGCAGCCATAACTGCTGTAACACCTGCACCAAGTGGTCTGCCGAATTTGGTATTAACATAAAGCAAAAGATAATCAACACTAGCTCCAGCTGCGAAATCAATAACAATTGAGATATCCTCAAAACTCTTTACCTTTTTTGTTTTGGAATTAAACATCTCATGTTTTATAATGGGTGTACCCCAGTAATCGTTCACTATTGTTTTTGGTATATCTTTTCCCATTCCAAGCATAATACTTGAAAATCCCGGTTTATACCCAAAATAAGACCAATCCCTACCATTTAGTTTAAATTTATCTTTATCCGCTTTGGTAAATAGATTATTTTTTTCCATTATATCAAAAAGTTTTTTGTTTACTTCTATGGTCTTTTTATCACTTTCATAATATGCAGTAACGACTGTGGTTATATTAGTTTTAATATTTTCTACTGAAATTTTATTCGTCTCTCTATATTTTTTAATTAATGGGCTATCCACAATTTCATCCAAATAGCTCTTTAGAACAACTTCCTGATTAAATCTATCTACCTGGGATTGTATAACATCAAGTCCAAGTCCCCCACCTGTAGGCCAAAGGGGTGCAAGTCCAATTATCCTCAAATTCTTTTCAAGAGCATGATAAGTAATTGCTTTTGACATAGGATTTAGTTCTGCAAGTGAATCGGGCGAATAATCAAAAGTCAGCATAATAGTATTGTCTTTTTCCAATTTATCTATATATTTAAAAAGTTTTACTGCTGATTTACTTGGTTTTTTGATAGTTCCCTTGATATTTGTTAAGATCGGAAATGCAACAACAAATGCCATTAGTAAATATACCCACCGTCTATCTATCTTTGTTAACCATTTAAAAAAATTCATTTTCACCCCCTCTACTCTGTTCCGCCGAGCCAGGATTTTTCAATCCCGAAGACGATCTTTAATGATGTTGCAATTCCACCCATTGCAACTCCAAAAACGATTGCTCTTTTTGAAGCAGTATTAGGAATGTCAAGTATCCATTGTGTTATTCCCTGAAAATCAAATATTCCCGCCCAATGAAATTCCGGAAGAAAATGGCTGTTTACTCCTGACATTGCTTGATAGATATTCTCACCAAGCGGCACCCTTCCTATCATTACTATTGCTGCTGTGATCAAAAGGAGTGTTGCCTCAATATTTCTTGCTCTAAATGCTCTGTATGCCGCAGAAGCAATATAAAAAGCAAGCATTGAAAACATTGTTGCCTGCATCGGAACCTGTATATTCATAAATATCCAGTTAAAAACCGAGTTTTTTTCAATCCCGCCAAGCACCATTCCGGCACCGATATTTACTTTTGGTAAAAGGACGGCAAAGCTAGCCATAACAACCATACCTATCAGTTCTATGTAATTATATACATATCCGGGGGCTTTTCTTTTTATCTTAATATAATTTCTTCTCCACAGTGAAGTGACAGACATTATAATAGCAAAAGTACCAACTATTTTTAACCAGTTTGCATATATTTCCTGCTGCAAAAAGTTCACAGAAAAAGAATTTGAAAAAAATCCTGCAAAGAAATATATAACACCGAGAGTAAATACTAACACAAGTGGTATTGTTCGTTTCATTTTCTGTCTCCTTTAATCCGGTATATTTTGAAGGATGTAAATAATCCAATGTATGCCTGATAATTCAAGTGTTAAGCCCAAAATCATCAATAGCATAATAAGTGCTTTTCCATAATCTTGTGCCTTTATTGTTGATAATAAAAGCGGATCTCTTGAAAGGTAGGCACTTGCAGCAAAAAGTTCTTCGCCGATCAATGTGTAATCACAGGAAGCAATAAAAAATGGTATTTGAGTTGTAGAAGCAGTTCCTGCTATTTGCATTGCACCAACTTGATTACCTGTTTCCGACATCAAAAGTGATTCTGCAAAAAATGATCCCATATAGAATATTGTTGATGGTTTATCCCTTACAATAATACCATTAACGCCGGCTGCATAAGCAAACTGAGCAGTTGTAAGAAAGAAAACACTCTCTTCCTGGTAGGCATCGGGCTTTCCGACATCAACATACGCTTCCCTTACTACCTCTCTTAAAACCGTATATACAATAGGGTCATTTACGGGGACAATTAAAGGTGTTTCATATATTGCAACCTTTTTTGCGATCTGACCGAGTATATTTATTGATGCAAGTGTTTGAATATCGGTAATGTAGCTTATTCCCGATATATATAAAACAGGTTTTCCCATCTCTGTGGCTCTACCGACTGCTTCTTCAACAGCAGAAAGTCCTGCAATTGCTCTTACATAAAGCTTTTTACCTTTTTTTGCTGAATTATAAAGAAGAAGCATTATTATTATAAATCCAATGGAAAATAAGAATATCCAGAGTTTATCAAGGTTGATCTGTTCAACCTTAGGCGTAATTGTTGAGAAAAGTTCACAATAGGTCTCCATACCTTCTTTTGACTCTGCTGCAACGGTAAAGGTTATTGCAAAATCTTTTTTTGCTTTTTTTAATTCTTCTTTTAATAGAATAATCTCTTTTTTTATTTCGTTTTTCTTTTCCTTATCAATTTTTTTCTTTTTTAACTCTTGTAATTTTGATTTTAAAGATCCAACTTCTTCGTTAAATTCTCCTTTTAATGAAATAAGTTCTTTTTTTATATCCTGGTCCTTTTCCGCTTTTAATTTCTTTTTATTATTTATATACTTCTCTTTTAGTTTAAGTATTTCTTTTTTTATTGTATTTTTCTTATTTTCAAAGGTTAATTCTCCTTTTTTTACTTTTATTTTATTTTCAAAATCCTCTATATAGGATTTTTTAAGGTCATCAAGTCCTTTGAACCTGATATAGTAATAGTTGTCATCTGTTTTGTAGTATGGTAAACGAAATTTATTTATTATTGAAAGATCCTTTTTTGCTTTGTAACTATAAATATTTTTGGCAATACGGATCGTTGATATATTAGAAAATTCTGAAAATTCCTCTGCATTAAACGGTTCTTTAATTTGCCCTATTTTAAAATATATATGGTAGAATTTTACAAGATCGTTTCTTATTGGAGATTCGAGATCCGTCATATTCACATTTTTAGTGGTACCGTCTTTCTTTATCTCAACAGTCCCATTTGGCAGCAATCCATATTCTACCATATTGCCGTCGGGAAGCATTTCGGATGTCCTTAAAATACCATCTTTTGATAATTTTAGTTTGCTTAAAAAATCATCCGGTGATAGTTTAAACTTCAAAATGATTGAAGCCGCATTATCATACTTATAATCCTCCAACTGTAAGTCCCCTATCGCTTTAACTTCAAGCGGTTTTTCTGAAAAAATCGGGACAGTCAATAGGATTAACATTAAAAGGATTACCCTTAGCTTTCTTAAACGCATAAAAACTCCTTTTTTACTTACTTTGATTATACAATAAATTATATTTTAAGTCAAGATTTTTTTTCTATTTTCGTATTTAGTTAAATACGAAACAACTATTTTCATTATTCGCTATTCTCAATTTACATTTATAGTATTCACGACAAAAATTTGACTTTTTTCCAAAAATTTGATACCTTTAACAAGATATTTAAATACGAGGACCTATGAAAGAATGGAAGATTTTACTTTCTGTAGTTACGGCATTATTTTTATTGTCTTCTTTTTTCTTTGATAATTTACTTTTTTTCAAGGTAGGATTTATCATTATTTTTATAATATCTTTGGTCGCTTTATTTTCAAATGAGAATACTGCTAATGAAAATGATCTTTGCATAACTCCAAAGGAATTTTTAAAAATTACGGAAAAGGAACAATTGGAAAATATCGGCATTGTTTGTCTTCATATCGTAAATAAAAATGATTATATAATAGAATTCGGACATAGTGCCTATAATCATTTTGTTGAAAATTTGAAAAAAATTCTTTCAAAATTATTGAGACAGGAGGATTTTATTATTCCATTAGATGATGGACTAATTCTTTTTGTTATAAACGGTATTGATAATATCCATTTTCCGGACAGGGTGAAATCGATCCTCCATAAGTTAAAAGGTGAAACCGTCGGCAAATACAAACTTGTCATTCAGCACCTGTCCAATCCTACATTAAGCGATATTAATTCTGTCCTATACGATGAACACGGTATTTAGAATCTTGAGTCTTGGGACACACGATGCAAGCAACGTATGTCCCGCCTGTTTTCGGAGTTTGTATTTGTCTTTTGTATCCTTGATTCTATTCCCTTTGTCTATATTGTTCTCGGGTAATTTATCGTTATCTAAGGAAGAATCCGGGACACATCTCAACAAAAAAAAATCAGTTTGATGAGGTAATGTCCCTCTTTTATGGCTTTTCGGAGTTTAATATTATTTTTCGTATTTCCTTATTGTCTTATTTCCTTATTGCCTTATTTACTTC
>JAUXGM010000123.1 GCA_030622125.1 bacterium
GGAATTTACCCCGGTTTTGATCGGGGCAAGCAAAATCTCGCAATGACGAGGGAGTGAGACGAATTTACAACTGGATTCCTGCTTTCGCAGGAATGACGGGAGGAAAGGGCTCAGAATGACCCCGTATTAACGGGGTAAACTCCATATAAATGAATAATGAAGAATAAGATAAAGATGGATTCCACGGGCAGTTTATCCCGAATAAAATTCGGGGCTCTGAATGACCCCGTATCAAGTACGGGGTAAACTCCGAGGGAGAGGTTCAGAATGACCCCGTATCAAGTACGGGGTAAACTCCGAGGGAGGGGTTCAGTCTTTCAACTTTGTTAATTTGATATCCCTAAAATAATAGTTCAAGATGTTTATATAATTGTAACCCATTTCGGCGAGGCGTTTTGCTCCGTATTGACAAAGCCCGACACCATGACCAAATCCGTGACCTGTAAAGATAATATTAAATCCATCCAGTTCTATCCTTGTTATTAACAAGCTTTTTAATTTGTTGGGACCAATCGTCATTCGCAAATCTTTTCCTGTAACATTAAATGATATTTCAGATTCATTATCTGAAAAAATGAAGTATTTGGCTCTTTCAGATTTAGTTTTTTTCGGACAACTGATATCCGTTATGCAATCAAAATTTCCGCCTAATTTATTTACGATCTCAACTAAATCTTCTATCGGCATTGTGTATGTCCAAAGATAGTAAGGTGAAGACCCGCAAAAATCACATTTTACCGATTGTAAATATGGAAAACCTGTTCCCCAAAGATCCTCCGATGTTTCCGTTCGCCCACCGCAGGTCGAATGATAAAACACCTCGATCGGATAATCATGATATGTTGCAACAATACCACTTGTTCCATCTACAACTTTACAAACATTTTCATTTCTCTTATTATTTCCTACAAAGACCTGATAATTTGAAGTGCTGCCAACATCGTAGTAAGTTCTCTTTTTTAAAATTGAATAGTATCCATAAGTTCTTGCCAGGACAGCTTGAGCTTTTAATGCTTCTTTCGGCCAATCAAGCGGCATCTCACCGGGGATAACTCCTTTTACATATTCTTCCATATCAAGAGTCAAAATAATATTGACCCTTTTATTAATATTCATAACCTTGAATTTCCCTTTATAGTTTTTCCCTGCAATCTTAATCTTATCGGAAGTTAGGATAAATGATCCATAATTTTTTTTCTTATCCTGATAGTAAAGTGAAACGCCCGATGAAGAAGTTGTGATAATAAATTTTCCATACAATTTTTTTTTGAAATTTCCCGAAATAAAGGTTGCCTTCGAGGCTGAACATTTGATCATTCTCGCATTTGCTATCCGAACCCTGATATTTACACCAAAAACAAAATTATAAAAAAACAAAATAAGGATAATTAAAAAAATCTTTTTCAATGTCTTGAATCACTCCTTTTTATATTCTCAATGATAAAAACCGCCTCTTTTGAGGTTAGAAAATCATAAGTTGATTTAGGAACAAGATTCTTTATCTTATTCAGCTTGTCTTCTCTTATATATTGACGAACAGTGGAAGCGGATATATAATTGTCTCCAAATTTTTTGCGTTCTATCTCTATTAGTTCAATATTGAACTTTGGAAGTTCCTCCTTCATCGCATCGTTATATGAAGAAGTTGTCGGACAATAGGGTTCTGTCCCAACAAACCGTTTCTCAATATCTAATGCAGATGCAATGTGGCGACCAAATACTCTCACATCAAGAACTGTTTGTGCTTTTACAATATCGTTTTTCGCTTCGTTTCTAACAAAATAATTGGGAAAAGTAGAGTTGGAAATGATATATTGCCCTCCATTTAATACAGTTACATTTTTTAGATCGGCAGTCTCTTTTTTAATAAGTTCCATTCTATACTTAAAGGGGAAAAGGGATCGATCTTCCTCAACAACGAAAACATAAAGATTATCTACCATTTTTGCCGAGGTTTCTATCAAATATCTATGTCCATAAGTGAATGGATTACAGTTAACAACAATTCCTCCGTTCTTTCCTTTTTTATAATATTTTTTCAAATTACCCAGATATTCTTCAATACCATGTGGTCCGATCTCCAATAAGGAGAACCATTTTGGAGCCCTTTCTATCTCTCTAAATCCAAGTCCCACAAAGAGATCAGTATTCGTAGGTTTGGTAAAAAGGAAAAGATGTTCTCGCCCTATACTATGTTCTTTTTGGATCAGATGCGTAACGATCTTTGATGTCAATCCTGATTCCTGATACTCGGGATCTATCCCGATACATTTTAAAACATCCCTTGCAAAGGAACCCGTTGCTATCAATTTCTCCTCATCATAGATACCGACCGTATATTCAACATTATCTTCCAAATTAAGATCCAAATTATCGAGAAAATCAATTACCTGCTTTTTTTCGGTTTCTTTGATTTCCTTAATGAGAAATTCATTGAACATTGTATTCTCCCATTATTTTTTCACCGCAATAAGGACATTCATCACCATTCAACCTGTTGTTTATAAAATAACCTTCCCTTTCAATAATGCTCTCACCGCAACTTGGACAGTATGTTGCTTCCATTTTCGATTTTAATATATTTCCGACATAGACGAAATTAAGATATTTTCTTGCTATATCCCAATTTCTAAAAAGAACCTCCTTCTCTGTCGGCGGCTCATTACATTTGTTGCAGGGAAAATATCTTGATATGTGAAGCGGAATATTCTTGGAAATGGATGCAATAAATCGAGAAAGTTCCTCCATTTCCTCTTTTGTATCATTCTTATTTGTAATCACAAGAAATGTTACCTCAATGTGGATATTATTTTCATAAAGTATCTTGATCGTATTTTTTGTTGTTTCAATATCTCCAAATATATAATCCTTATAAAATTTTGCACTCATTGATTTAAGGTCAACATTTACAGCATCAATATACGGAATAAGTTCTTTTAACGGCTCCGGGTTGATCTGTCCGTTTGAGACCAAAACGTTCTTTAATCCCCTGCTTTTAGCGATCTTTGCAGTTTCTAATACGAATTCATAGAAGATGATCGGTTCATTATAGGTGTATGCAATACCAAATGATCCTTTTTCAATTGCAGTATCTACAAACTGTTCAGGTGCAATGGTATTATAATACGGTATTCCATTTTTCATATCGGAAATAGATGAATTTTGACAGAACGGGCATCGTATATTACAACCGTAAGAACCAACAGAAAGGATCACAGAAGCAGGGTAAAAATGATAAAACGGTTTTTTCTCAATAGGATCAAGAGCAATCGATGTTATATCACCGTAATTCAATGAATAAAGTTTTCCATCAATATTTTTTCTCACATCGCAAAAACCGGTCTGTCCTTCTTTCAAAATACAATTATGCGGACAAAGTAAGCATTTAACCGAATTATTCCCTGTTTTTTTATAATATAATGCCTCTTTTTTCATCCTTGAATCCTATTTTTTAAATAATTTCTACCGTCAATGAGCAATTTTTGAATATCATCCCTCTTATAATCACGGTAGGTCCAAAACAGTTCCTGCCATTTATTATCTTGAAAATATAATGTTATTTCCGCATAGATACCATCTTTAAGATATATTCTGTGGAAGTAATTTTTAGTTGATGCAAGAACAAACCTTGCATAGTCAATATACCCGACATCGAAGTTAATGCTCCTTTTACCGTTTACCGAAAGCTTATCTTCAATTTCATTGGAAAGATTTTTATAATAACTTAATTCGGAGGGATCTATCAATTTATCCGTATAAAGATAATATTTTTGAATATCCTTTCCCATCTCCCGATCATAATAATCCGATATCTCTGAAAAATTAATGGGACCAAGACAATTTACTATATTGCCAAATTCCTTGAAATAACCGTTGTAATTCTCTATTCTCGAATCATTTTTCACCATTACTCCGGCGAAAATAAGGGCTTTTTCAGGAAATTTGATCTGTGCCATTATAGCTCTTCAATGGTAAAACTATCATTGGTATAGATACAGATATTCGAAGCGATCTTCATAGATTTTTCAACAACTTCCTTCGCAGATAATTTTGTATTTTCCAAAAGTGCAATTGCAGCTGCTTGAGCATAAGGTGCACCGGAGCCAATTGCAAGAACATTATCCTCTTTTGTTAAAACATCACCGGTTCCTGATATGAGAAGTGATACCTTTGAATTTACCGCAATAAGCATTGCTTCTAACCGTCTTAACATTTTATCTGTTCGCCATAATTTTGCAAGCTCAACCGATGCTTTTAAGAGATTATCGGGATAATTTTTTAATAATTCTTCCAATTTTTCAAAAAGAGTAAAGGCATCTGCCGTTGCACCTGCAAAACCGACTATAACATTAAACTGCGACAACCTTCTGATCTTTTTAGCATCCGGTTTTATTATTGTTTCTCCGAATGTGACCTGACCATCGCCGCCGATTGCAACCTTATTACCTTTCCTTACAGAAAGTATCGTTGTCCCTTTAAACATTATTTCCCTCCAATATCTTCAATATATAATTACTTGCAAACTCACTATAATTTCTTTGTTCAAGTATTTGATGCAATTTTTGACTTGCGGTGCTTGTCTCTTCTTTAAATTTCACATTAACCATATTTTTACTAATGAATTCATATATTTTTTTCGGTTTAGCATTATTTTGCAAAAACTCCTTGAACGCTTCCCTTTCAAGTAAGATATTTGGAAGTCCAATAAAGTCAACCTTTGCAAGATGTTTTCCTATCATATAAGTAAATCCGTTCACCTCATAGATTATTACAAAAGGTATGCCAAGCAGGGCGGCTTCAAGTGTTGCGGTACCTGATGATACCATTGCGAATTTGCATTGGTAAAGTGTTTCATAGTATTGATCATAATTTATCCTGACATTTAAATTAAAATTATTAATAATCTTATTTGTCATTTCTTTTAGTGCTGATGGGATATTAAGAATAAATTTTTCGTCCTTAAAAAACAATGTAGTTCTAAGCATTATCGGTAGATTCCTTTTAATTTCATTTTCTCGACTTCCGGGGAAAAGACCAATATATTTTTCTTCTTTTTTGATATTTTGCTCCTCAAAATCCGTGATCTTTTTAGCAATCGGATGTCCTATATAGTAACATTTTTCACCAAAATAATTCACTTCAAAAGGAATAATGGAAAGCATAAGATCACTGTATTTCATAATTTTGTATCGTCTTTTCTCTCCCCACGCCCAAACCTGCGGAAGTATATAATAACAGGTTTTGTATTTTCTTTTTTTTGCCCATTTTAAAAACGGTATATTAAATCCGGGATAATCAACAACTATTAAAAGATCAGGATTAAATTTCTTTATGAATCTTTCAATTTTTCTTTTGAAACTTATAAGCGTCGGTATTTTTTTTATGACCTCTACAAACCCAACTACCGAAAGATGTTCTATATCATAGATGACCTCACAACCTGCTTTTTTCAGGTATTGACCGCCAACACCTTTTATAATAATGGATCCGTCCTTTTTTTTAATGGAATTTACAAGATCGCTCGCTCTTAGATCACCGGACTCCTCTCCCGTTAAGATAAATACTTTTTTATTCATAGGATCAAATCCTTTATTAATTGAAAAAGATCCTCTCTGAATCCAAAACGGAATTGAAATATTAGAATAAACGGTATTAGGTTATACAGGAGATCGCTAATGCTTACTACCGGTATTTCCTTGTTTTCCCTCTTCATAAAATCTTGAAGTTTCATATTTAGCCTTGGGAAAAAAACCGGAACCTTCGTTTTGTAAACATTAAAACCCGAAAATCTCTTACTATAAAATTCTTCACTTTTTATTATAACTTCTATAAAAAGAAATAAAAAAAATATCGAGATAATAATGGTAACATTCAAATTCCATAAGATAAGTATTATCGTTATAAGTTGTAGTATTAATCCAAATTCATACGGATGTCTTGTTGACTTAAAAAAATATTCCGGATATGTTTCTTCTATGAGCACTTTTCTGTCTATTGAAAATATTCTAAAAAAAAGTCCGAACAAAACAAGTATTAGTGCGAATGCAAAGATAATATTACTTTTATTACAATCTATGAAAAAAAAAGAACCGGCAAAGAATAGATTTACAATTAGTTTAAGATATTTTTCGCCTAAATAAATGTAATTACTATTTCCCATTAAAATTATTTCTTATTAGCTTTCTCCCTTGCTATTGCCTCTAATTGTGTTATATTTTGTGCAACGGCATTTTTTAATATCTCAATTTCTACTTTTCCCTTTCCGGTTGTAACAATTAAAGATTTTTCTTTAATCCTTGTGACCGTAGCGAGAATTCCACCGTTTGTAAGGATCCTGTCGTTTTCTTTTGTTCCTGTTCGCATTTTTTCATCCTTTTTAGCCTTTCTTTGTTGCGGAATGATCAAAATTATGTAAAATATCACAAAAAAGACTATGATCATTAAAAGTCCGCTCATTCCGCCACCCGTGGGAATTGTTTTAGGTGCTGTTTGTGCTGCACCTGCTGCTGCACCTGCATGTTCTACCAACAATAATAATAGATTCATTTTAGACCTCCATTTAAATATTTATCTAAAAACTCTTTTTTATATTCCTTAAATCTACCTTTTTTTAAAGATATTCTTATCTCTTCCATAAGTTTTGTAAAAAAGTATAGATTATGATAACTTAAAAATCGGGCTGCGAGTATCTCTTTTGATTTAAAAAGATGACGCAGATATGCCTTTGAA
>JAUXGM010000049.1 GCA_030622125.1 bacterium
CATTTTCCAAAGGTATAGTATCATTTTTAACATTTCCCGAGATATAACCGCAATCATCAAGAATTATATCAATTGAAACGGTATTTCCCGTCGTAAATGGAATTACATTTGCATCATTGAAATTATTCTTATCTTCATACCATTCAAAGGCATAAGAAAAATCATAAGCATAAGCAACTATTTTATAATTCCCTGTTAATAAACCGTTTATTTTGAAATATCCCGGATTTGTATTGCGCCAGTAATAATCCTCGGCATATTTTATGTATTTACCGGTATCAGCATCATAAATTTTAACCCAAATATTATCAAGTGGATGGGCTAAATCCTGATAATATACATTTCCTTCAATAAATCCACCTTTTTCAAGAGAAAATGATATTGTTGTTGTATTACCACCCGTAATTACTACCGATGTGGCTGTCTCCTTATTATAACTATTATCATACCATTCTTCAATATAGTTTTGCTCTATTTTATTATTCTTGCATTGTACAAAGAAATTATCAGATGGCAGGCTTGTAATCCTGAAATACCCATTACTGTCCGTATAACCATACTTAAGAGGACGTGATACATTCTCGGTATCTGAATAGACACATACTTTTATCTTATCAACAGGAGTCCCGCTTTCAGTATCCAGAACTGTCCCTTCAAGATACCCGCCCTCGTTAAGTAAAAAATTAATATTCGGTGTAGTACTTCCGGAGGTTACAAATACAGGGTCAGCCTTTGCATAATCATTTTTATTATTATACCATTTGGTTTCATAGTAGTAATTTCCCATATCGCGACCGGCTCTCACAAAATTATTTCCTTCCGGTATGCCTTTTATTGAATAGTTCCCGGTATCATTAGTATAACCACCGTAGATATAATAGTATTTTTCATCATAAGCATAAATATATATTTCTTTTAAAGGTGTATCTGTAACAGCGTCTTTTACAGTACCGGATATGTACCCACCTTTTTTAAGTTTCATAGTTATACTTGTAGTATTTTTATCTGAGATTGTAACAAGATCAGCATCAGTAACAAAATGTTCATCTTTATAATATTCTCTGGCATATTCACTCGCCTTATTCCAAACAAAATAGTCATCCGGTTGTAATCCCGAAAAATGAATCTCACCATTTAAATCCGTATAAGCAGCAGAAAAATTGTCACAATCACAGCCCCAGTAATAAATAAGACAATTACTAATTGGTTGAAGAGTATCTTCATCAATTGCCTTTATATTAAGATATCCGCCTTCTTCCAATTGAAAATCACAGGTAATTGTATTTCCCGAGGTAACCGTAACAATGTCGGCATAAGCATATTTTGTTTTATTATCATACCATTCGGATTTATAAAAACCAAATGGTTCACATTGAACTAAATATTCGTCCGGTTCAAGATCGATAGAATAATTTTCACTAAAACAAATAATCCAGTTAGTATATGTATAATTGGTGTCATAGATATAAATTATATAACCAGAAATAGGCAAACCTGAAGTTGAATCAGTAACTGTACCATCTATTCTACCGGTTGGTTGACGGGTATTATTATAAGAAATATTATAAATAAATTTTTTATCTTTTGAAGATTTGATTTTATCCATTACCATTTTCCTCTCTTCATACATTTTTTTCATTCTTGATTGAAATTCAATCTCCTTTTGATTCTTCTTTTGAATTTCATTCATTTTAATGTTTGATATTTCATTGTTAAAAGAAAAAATCGGCATATAAGCAAAGCATAATAACATAACAACGATCAAGAAACTTTGTTTTTTCATATCTCACCTCGTTCCCCCGTTAGAGGTTTATCTCTAATGGGGTTATTATTTTTATCCAGCACCTTTTATAAGGTGCTGTGATATTATACCACTTTAAACTTAAATGTCAAAATAAATCAAGGGATTTTTAAAATATTTTATTGCTTGATGGTGTATAATATATTGACAGTATTGGGGACGGTGGTTGATTCTGTTGATTTTTCTTTTTTGATTTTATTGTTTTTCTTTATTCCTTATTTGTTCGGCTTTTATATGGGGACGGTGGAGAACTTTCGCAACTAACAAATGAGATTGTTACACCCCGAAAGCATTCAGGATTCGCAATGACCCCGTATCAATGGGGTAAACTCCAAAGATGGATTCCTGCCGGAGTTTATCCCGCACTTGATGCGGGGTGAAAACTGAGAAATGAAGAAGTAAAAACAAATCAATAACTCGGAACTCGCAACTACTTGACGGTGATGCTATTGTTTTTCTGTTTACGGAGAATTTTCTTCTGAATCTTTGAACTTATTTCCTTTGGCTATATCGTTTTCGGGTGAACTATCGTTATTTAAGGAAGAATCCGGGACACAATCTTGGGACACACGATGCAAGCAACGTATGTCCCGCTTGTTTTCTGAATTTAATATTTTTTTACTAACCTCTAACCTCCAACCTCTAACCTCTTGTTGTTGAGGTAATGTCCCTCTTTTGTTGGGATTTGCAATTCTATGAAATAAAATATATAATACAAATGTGAAAAATAAGTTATTCATAATCATCCTTATAAGTGATTTATTGTTTATTGGAATATTTTTTTTTGTTTTTCATCCGATCATAAACAGACAATACAAAAAAACGATTCTCTGGGGATTTAATATTAATAAGCCGACTTTTTTAAGAGAGTTGAGACCTCAACAGTATGTATGTAGAGTAAAGGGCATTATTTACAATTTCAGATTTGAGCATGGAAATAAAAAATATTTTGACGAGAAAAAGATTTTCAAAAATTATCAGAACAGTTATGATTTCGGTGATGGTAAATATTATTTTGCATTAAGAAATAAAAAGATCTATGTCGGTATCTATGTAAGAAAAAATGATGAACTACTTACGCTTCATTATTCAATGAATGCTAATATATTGGATTGTGCGGAAATAGGTCTGAAGATATTTCAACCGGCATCAAAATATTTGAATGATGAAAAGATAAAAGAGATACTTCTAAATGCCACTGCTAAACATGGTTTGATGACTGCAAAAGTATTTACATTGATAATGGGTGGAATCGCTATTTTTGTCTTTCTAATGCCAATTTTTATGCTATCGCTTATGGGAAAAAAACCAAAAAATTATGATGAATTTATCGCTGAAAATATCATATTGGAAAAAACCGTTGTTGTTTCTTCTAAAACAACCCTAAGTTATAATTCCTCTTATGGTTATATTATTTTAACCTCTTCATTTTTACGAGTATTCAGTATGGGAAAAGAGATCATAAAAATCCCGATAACCGATATAAAGAAATATATTGAAAAGAAAAAATTGATTCTACCTTATGTGAAACATAAAGCAAAAATTATTATCTCACTCAAAGAATTGGGTGATGATTTTCTAAACTATACCTGATTAGGAGTAAAATATGGAAAAACAGGATATAAGATGGGACTTAAATGACATTTTAAATGCAGATGATTTTGACAGAAATCATAAAGATTTAATTCAAATGATCAAGAAAGCAAGTGCAAATTTTTACAAACTGTTTCCGGATATGTCTGAAAAAGAGTTTAAAGGTTTTTTACGATCTTATGAAAAATTGTTGGAAAAATATTCTCGACTTGGGAACTTTGCTTTTCTTTATGGAGCAACTCATATAAATGATAACAAAACCTTTTATTATAGAGCAAAGGCAAGTGAAATTAGTAATCTTTACAATGATTATGCACTTAATGTAACCCATTTTTTAATGGGAGAAAATGTTAAAGGAGTAAAACGACTTGATAAAAAGAATGCAAAGCGTTTATTTGCAATTATTCCTCAATTAGAATATTTTTTCAAACATCTTCAAGAGGCAAAAAAATATACACTTTCATTTCAGGAAGAAAGGATCATTGCAAGAAAGAACACAAATTTAAAATCACCTCTCTTACAACTCTATTCAATGATCACAAATGACTTCAAATATCATTTTAAACCGAAAGGAAAAAAAACGAGGATTATTAAAACATTAGGTGAATTGACTTTAAATGTTCGCAGCTCTGATCCGGAAATGAGAAAAGCAACATATAAAGCACTTTTTAAGCCGTATAAAGAAAATATCAACAAGATATTTGCCATCTATCAAGCAATTTCAAAGGATTGGGATGATAATGTGATCTTAAAAAAATATAGTTGCCCGATTTCAATAAGGAATTTCAGCAATGATATTGATGATAAAACGGTAGGAACATTGATGGAAGTTTGTAGTAATAACAAACAGATCTTTCAAAAATATTTTAAACTAAAAGCAAAGGTATTGAAGGTAAAAAAACTTTCAAGATACGACATTTATGCTCCCGTTGGACATCATACAAAAAAATATACCCTGAAAGAAGCAAAAAAGAAGGTTCTTAATGTTTTTGATGACTTTGCTTCCGGATTTTGCAATGGAGGAAAAAGTATTTTTGATGCAAATCATGTTGATTCAAATCCAAGAGAAAATAAACGCTCCGGTGCATTTTGTGCTACCGTATCAACAAAGGTAACTCCGTATGTTCTTTTGAATTTCAATGGTAATGCAGATGCCCTTATGACAATGGCACATGAATTGGGACACGGAATTCATTCTTTGTATTCAAATAAGCTTTCTTTACTTGTATCTCATTCACCATTACCACTGGCTGAAACCGCTTCCACATTTTCGGAAATGCTTATGTTTGACCGTTTATTAAGTGAAATAAAGGATAAAAAAGAAAAGATAACACTTTTATTTGAAAAACTCGGCAGCTCTTATGCAACAATTATGCGGCAAAATTATTTCGTTAAATTTGAGATAGCTGCACATAACCTACTTCAGAAAGGAGCAACAGCAGAGGACCTTTGCAAAATTTATATGGAAAATTTAAAAGAGCAATTTGGCAATTCAATTACAATACCATCAGAATTTAGATATGAGTGGTCATACATTCCGCATATTTTTAATACACCATTTTATTGTTACGCTTACAATTTCGGTGAGCTTCTCTCTATGGCACTTTACTCTCTTTATAAAGAGAAGGGAAGATCGTTTATTCCAAAGATTGAAAAGATTTTATCATCCGGAAGTTCCGTGAAACCCGATGAACTCCTTAAAGAAGTTGGTATTGATATTAATTCTAAAAGGTTTTGGCAGGGAAGTTTCAAAATTATTGAAAATTGGTTGGATCAGGTAGAAGAATTGCTTTAACCATTTTTTTGTATAAAAAATTTATTATTTCCTGATTTCTTTGCCTTATATAGAGCGATATCTGCTCTTTTTACCAATTCTTTCTCTGTTTTAATATCATCGTACGGATAGTAAACAGCACCGATACAACAAGTCGTTTGTATCTGTTTTCCGTTATCAATTTTGCATTTAAATTTGGAAACGGTGGAAAGTATTCTTTCCATAAACTTTTTTTCATCTGCTATTTCAATTTTATGGCTTATGATAACAAATTCATCTCCGCCGTATCTTGCCAAAAGATCTACACCACGCAGTCGTAAAGATAAATGGTGGCAGAGTTCTTTTAGATATTTATCTCCAATGATATGACCATGAGTATCATTTATCATCTTAAAATTGTCAAGATCAAAAATAAGCAGCATTATGTTTTCTCCGTATCTATTAACCCTTTTCATTTCATAATTCAATATTTTATAAAAATATCTGCTGTTAAATAGATTTGTAAGTCCATCATGGACTGCTAAATCCTGCGTTTTTTTATATAACTTAGCATTCTTGATTGCAATTGCCGCCTGAGAAGCAATATTCATAAGCATTTTCTGATCAACTTCGTTATAACTATTCGTGTTTTCATAATCCTGAACGATTATTACACCTATGACATTATTTTCAAAAATAATCGGCACTCCAAGCCATGATCTTGGATTTTTTCCAATGCCTTGAATCTTTAACTTTTTTTCTAAAGCAAGATCATAAGAAGTAATTAAGATCGGTTTCCGTGTTTTAATTATATGTTCGGTAAACCCATTACTAAACTTTCTAATTTCAGGTTTTGTCTTTTTATTATTTTCCACCGTAAATACAAATTCTATTTCTTTTTTCCTTTTATCGTATATGGCAATAGTAAAATTTTTTGTATTCAAATATTTTGAAGTCTCTTTGTAGATAACCATCCATAATTTATCCAATGAAATTGTTGATGTAATGCTTTTACTTATTTCATTTAACGATACTAATCTTAACATATTTTGATTTAATATCAAAAAGTTTTCATTATTTCTAATTGCAATTGCTGATAATTTAACAAAAAAATCCATGAGCAGAAGTTGATCTTTATTTATTTTGTATGATTTTTTGAAATAAAAATTCAATGCACCGTAATCTTTATTTTCAACATAGATCGGAAAACAAATTACTGAGACCAGACCTTCTTCCTTAACCCATTTCAATGATTTATGGCTACCATTCTTATTAAAAAAATCAGGGATGTTTTCAATAATTTTGTACTTTCTTTCTTGTATTGCAATGCCTGCAAGATCAACACCGACCTTTGCAAAAACTATTTTTACATAAGATTTGCTTAATCCATAACTTGCTTTTATTCGCATTGTATCTGGTTCATCCTTCTCAAACATCATAATTGAGGTAGCATCGGCACCGAGCATCTGACATGCAAGTTCACAGATCCTATTATTCGTAGTGTCTAAGCTGTGAAACCTTAGAATATATTCAAATATTCCTGACATTACCGCAATTTGGTCTTCAATATTTTTCACAATATCCCCTTTAATTTTATATTATAATACATTTATACCCTAAAAGTCAAGTCAAAATTCATCCGTTACAAATTTTATTTCCTTATTTCCTTATTTCCCTACCAACTTATTTTGGAATGCCCCTATTATTTTTTTCATTGGAATATTCTGGATACTGAATGGTAGATTGACAAGACTGAAACCGTGTTTTTTTAACGGAACATAGAGAGATGCCGTTGAACCGTTTAACTTTATATCAATAGTTTCGGGATAGTATCCAAGAAATTTAACCTTATTCTTAAAGCCTTCCAATTGTGTATCTTCTCCCTTCGGATCAATTGCATATAAGATATTTAAAAGAACACTTCTCCCAAGTGACGGCATCTTTATTGTGCCATTCAGATCTTTTATGTTTCCATAGATATTACTATGAATATTTACCAATGTATCGCGTTTTGAGAAATTCTTGGGGGCGTTCTTGAGAAGTTCGTAGATATACCCGTTTGTAAAATTGAATTTTAACCAAAAATTAAGATCCTGTGTTGCGGTCAGTGAGCTAACTCCATGCCCTCCGAGAAAGATAAAATCAAGATTGCTCATATCTAAAAAATTGTTAAAATTAATTTTAAATTTAATTTTATCAATGTAATAATTTTCATAGTATAAACGATCAATAACCAAATTATATCTCTTTTTTTCCGAATCGGATAGTATCTCAATTGGGTTCTCCAATGGTTCCGGAAGTTCATAGTTACTTGCGATACTGCTCTCGTAAAAAATCGGAACGATACCCGATAATTTATTGACCTTAAGGTGCATTGAACTTACAGAAACACGATCCGCTTCTAAATTACCGTTAAGTATGAAATCATTTGAAATTAATTCAAGAGTAAAGCTCATTGGAATAGATAGAACACCTTTATAAAGATAAGTATCGTATAAGCGTATATATCTTTTTGCATTTAGATTTAAATTACCGGTAGTCATCACATAATTTTTATTATAGGATGTATAGAATTCGCCATTGATAAAATGACTACTGTCATTGATAATTATATTTCCATTGAACATTCCGCTTTTTACATTGCCGGTACCCATAAATGAAAAATCATTTTCAGAGATCAAAGCGGATGAAATTTTTTCTAAATTATTTCCTGTAACCTTAATATCCCTCAGTTTGAGCATTCCATTTATAGCCAATATTCCATTTTTATCAAGAGTAAAATCTTCTATATTTGCAATTAGTTTACCATTTTCCACATCAAGTTTCTTTACTCCAATATCTATTAAAGGAATCTTTTCAAGGTCAACGAAGAGCCCTGTTTTTTTACTCCTTAACCCTCCGGTATTAAAATCATAATCCACATCTGCATTTAAAGTTGCAATATCATCAATATTCAATTTTCCGATCAATCCGATTGCTTTATCGTTTCCTTTATATATAAGTTCCAGATCAAGCTTTCTTCTTTTCACATAGATCGTATCGTTTTTAATATTCTTAACATCAAAATTCAATGACAACTTACCGTTGTAATCCAATTTATTAAGATTTCCATCCATTTCAGCAACAAAATCGCTCATAATAAAAGTATCTTTAAGTTCCTCATTGATAACACCTTTACCGTTAAGGGTCAAATTGAGATCATCGATATTTCCGATAACCCTACCTTCCATCTTTACAAGATTCTTTCTAAATGTTCCATCTATTTTGGGAGAAAGATCAATGATATTTCTTTTTCCAATATCTAAAATATTTCCCGATATCTTTAAATTTGTATTTAACGGTTCTTTTTTTATGTCTCCTATTATTTTACCGTCCACATTTATCTTGACATTATTTTTGGCTCCATTACCAAGGAAAACAATCTGTATATTGGATAGATCAATATCCTTATCTTTGTAAGATGAAAGAACTTCCGAATATATATTTCCCTTTGCAATTTCAAATTTACCATCTAAATAGACTGTTGCCAAAAGCGATTCTACTGTCAAAATAGCATTATTAAGATGGAGTTTATCAAAATTATTTTCCGAGAGCGATAATTTTAGGGACGCCAGGTCTAATTTGATCTTTTGTTTTTGAATTGCCGCTCTTAATTTTCTGATATTTAGTGCGGCTAATTTAGGCGAACTGCCTTTGACATTAGCAAATATTTCCCATTTATTAAGATCTATTTTTATTGGAACAAGATCTATAATGATCGGATACTTAGCATAATTCCCTCTGATGTATGCCAATATATTGATTTCTTTAAAAAGTTTTCCGTTCGCTTTAATATTTACATTTGCCGATATATTTTCTTTCTCCATTTTTATATCGGGAAGATTCGCCGTTATTGCAATATTTCCATTATTAATTGATCCATTTACCGTAAATTGTTCCGTTTTAAAAATATTTTTCATTTCAATACTTCTTATCGTAATAGAGATCTTTCCTATGGTCATTTTTAGAGAATCCAATTTCGGAAGTTCTATTTCATTTTTATCTGCTTTCTTTTTTTTACTTTCATTAATATATATCTTACCTGTATTTAAATCTACGGAATCAATTGTCTGTCTTAACATTTTT
Source organism: bacterium (assembly GCA_030622125.1). Taxonomy (GTDB): domain Bacteria; phylum AUK180; class AUK180; order AUK180; family AUK180; genus JAUXGM01. The sequence continues at coordinate 9,273 of JAUXGM010000049.1, forward strand.
AAAAATTTATATTTAATTGTAAGATTGATCTTATCAGCAACAAATTGCTCGGATGTAACCGTTAGTTCATCTACCTTTACCGACTTTAATGGTGATATTGTTATTTTTTTAAATTTAACATCATAAGGGATGAATCTTTTAATTACTTTTTTCTGAAATCCCTGATTATTTATAAGAATAACGGATGAGAGTAGCAGCAGCAATATTACCGCTACTACTCCTACCACGATAAAAATAACTTTTTTCATCAATGAATTATCTTTTTATCAACTTATCTCTTTCGGTATTCCAATTTACAAATTCATCATCCTTTACATCTTCCAGAGAAAAATCAGAAACCTCTCTCTTACCACTGCTTGAAATGGTTATTCTCTGCATTGCTTTGACAAGGGATTCCCATTCCTCTTTTGTAACTTTATGATATGGTTTTTCAATACGATGAAATGGTTTTTCAATACGATACGGTTTTCCAAAGGTTTTTTTAAATGTTTCTTTTATTTCTAATGTAACAGGTGTAACGGCAACCGCGCCGTCAAAGACCATGATATCGGTATTCCCTTTCTCGTCTACTGCGGAATTATAGATCGTCCCTCTTACTCCACATACACCCTGAGGTGTGCTAACTTCATATCTTGAAGCAGTGCTGTTTTTAAGCAGGTTGTTCCATATCTTCCCGACCTTAACTTTTATAATGATCTTTGTATCCTTGATTTCCTTTGCCTGTTTTACATTTGCAATATTGACGGAAAAACAGCTTATTATCGTATTTTCCCACATTCTAACAAAATGGTTATCCCGGGTCTTTATCTCCAACCGTGATGCTTTATCTGTCATAATTGTTGCATTTAACGGAATAAGCATACTTTTTTTAAGTTCCAACTTGGCTTCTTGTTTCGGAAGAGTATAGTATGCTTTTCCTTTAAGAAAGTTAACGGTTCCAAATTCCTCTATCTCTTTTGGCTTCTCACCCTTGAATACGATTAAAGTAAAAAATAAGATCACGATAAGAATAAGGTTTCTTTTCATTGGTTTACCTTCTTAAGCGTTAAAGCACTGCTCGTAACATCTACTATTTCAATCTTAAAAGGCAAATCACTTTCTCTTAATGTAAGTTCCTCGGCTATCTCTTCCGCATTTTTCTTTGTATCAAGATCTATTTCGGCAACACCCGATGTGAACCCTCTTTTATAGACCTTATCCACCATTCTTATTCTTTCTCTTAAAAAATTTACAAATTTACCATAGTTGGAATAGTTAATATTTTTCAGTGTAATATGGACATAACTACTACCGCTGCTCCATTTTGACATAAGGTTCGTTGTCATATTTTCTACCATTTCAGGAATAAGCAGTTCAAGGGCTTTGTTCGTTCCGGTAATCTTGTCGGAAACGGGACCAAGTGCTTTATGCTTTGTTTCAGAAGCAACGATCTGCCCTGTATCACTTTTTATAGCCTTGATCGCCATATCAACCTGAGCGGATAAAAATCCTCCGTAAAATTGATTGACTTTTACATTTCCCACAACCGTTCCGGTAAGAAAGTAATCTGCACCATATAAGGTAGCAATTGCCTGAGCGGATTTTATATCCCCCTCCATAGCAGATTGCGCAATTGATCTGTCAAGATTTGCCTTTCTTTGTGTTTTATCAAGGACAACAAATCCCTTATTGATAAATTCCTTTTCCAATAATTCTTCTGCAATTGATGTTCTATCATAATAATTTGCCCATCCGTTACCATAGAGATTCTGTTTAAGAAAAATGACGAGCCGCGGCATATTCTGTTGAACGAGGATCAGATGCAATGCCGTCAATTTATCTTTTATGCCGTTTTTTGAAACAAGTGCCTTTATCTTCACATAGTAAGTGTTACTATCCTTTGGTTTGTCTTCAATGATCTCATATTTTTCAACAAACCCCTGTGATTTAGAATAGATCTCATCACTTATAAGCTGATAATTCTGAACTTTACTCTCGGAAGAGATCATTGTTCCAACAACCTGTTCAACTGCATTTCTAAGTGCATCCTTTATTGCCGCATCTCTTCCAATGAGTTTTTCGCCTTGAAAGATTGCACCGTAACCTTCAACGGTTACCTCTTGAATATCTCCTTCATTTTCCGCCCATACAAAACCGATAAGGATAATAAATAATATTGCCAGAACCCTCTTCATAATAATTCCTAAAATGTTAACCTTAGTGCGTTCTGAAGTGCTCTGATCGCCAATAGTGCTTCTGCTCCCGATATTGTATCTTCCGGATGAAATTCACCTCTTAAACTCTTTGTTTCCAATATGTTCCTATCCACACAAAGAGCAATTGAATTATAGGCATAGTAATCACTTCTAACATCGGGAAAATGTGAACTTTCGCCAATATATTTCTTCGTAACAGAGGTATCATTGTCAATAAGCACAATTAAATCCTCAATTGCTTGAGCAAAATTTGCTCTCGTCATCGACATATCGGGTTTAAATGAACCGTCGGGAAAGGGTTTTAATCCCCTAATATTTAATTGAAGCACTTCCTTTATCCAGTTCTTTGCCCAATGAGCTTCAATATCAGCTGAATAAGTTGATTTTTCCTTTGTAGAAGCTGCAAGTTGCTCCGGTGTTTTAAAGGAGGTATCATATATATCTTTTCTTCTGTTTTTTATTACATTTTCCAGTTTAAATTCTTCTATTAGAAGTACGGTAAAATCCGCTCTATCAAGTTTCGGCAGTAAGGCAATTTTCTTTCCGTATTTTGTTCCGGGCATTGCTCTTTGGATGTCATTCATCAATTTCCATTCCGCATTTGCTTCATTTATAAAATCATTGTTTTTTATCTCAACAACCTTTTTAAATACACTGCCCGCTTTTCCAAATGCGAATGCTTCTCTGTAACTCATTCCAAGATAATAGAGTGCTTCGGCATTTTTCGGTTCTTTTTTAAGTATCTTATTAAAGACCTTTTCGGCATTCTTTAACCAATCTTTACCTTTTTTCATTACAATGAGTCGTGCTTTAACGATCTCAACCGGTATTGCTTTTTTACTCAATTTTTCTGCTTTTTTGATGCTTTTTTCTGATTTTTTGAAATCCTTTTTTGCACCGAAATAAAGTGCCATGCCAAGATGTCCATACTGAGATTTTTTATCCATCCCAATTGCCCTTTCAAATTCCTGATACGCAGCATCATATTGTTCTTTATCAAGTAATTTTACTCCCATTATATAATGGTTCTCAGGAGTATCAAGCACGGATTCGGGTTTAATGACCTGTTTTTTACACCCGACAAAGAGAGCAAGCAACGCAATTACTACAAATACAATTGTTCTTTTCTTCATATCTACCTCCTTATTTTGTTAAGACGAACATAACTCTACACTGTTGAATAAATGTGAGTTTTTCCTTTACTTTCAATATTTTGTCGGCATCAATGTTTGAGATGATTATCTTGTCCCCATCGATCTTAACAGCAGTGATTATCAATGGATTATCTGTAACCCTATCGTTTGTTTTGACCTTATCAAGATCGGTAGCATATCCGACTATACCCATTTTGATCGCAAAATCCTTATTGACCTTTGATGCTGCATAGATGACTGTTCCAGCTTCACTTATAACCTTAGGTGCCATCATAGGCATTGCTTTTTCATCGTTTATGACAACTACCAAGCCGGTATAAACAGGATTTTCAATGTCAATTATCGCAACATCGCCGAAGCCCATTTCGGGTGCTATAATGTGAATAAGTCCGTCCGCGCCGAAAAGCGGTACCGAAACATCTACTTCTACTGTTCCGTCGGAGTTATATCTCTCTTCGCCATATCTTTTTGCTCCCCTTATGAACCCGCTCATGCTTGATCTGATAATATCGCTTTTTGTCTGAAAATTTTCAACGATGGTCTCAGAATCAATTCTAACCCCTTGAATAGTTTCAAGAAGATTCCGCTTTGCATTAACCTCGGCTGCTCTAAGTGCCATTAAACGACCTCTTCCAACATGCTTGTCTTTAAGGTCATAAGCACCATAGCCTACGGCAATAACAAGACCTTTTTCCCAGTTAATACGCCCATCACCGATTTTTTCCTCAACCGCCTTCTTTACATTTTCATCTACTGCAAATAGAGGCACCAAGGAAAGCATAAAAACCAACACTAACAAAAGTAGTTTTTTCATAAAATCCTCCATAGTTTTTTTAAAAAGCTATCATAGTAATTACAAAATATGTGCCAAAATATTTTTCCCTTTTCTTAACTGTTTTTTCATATTTTTACCTTTTATTGTATCATTTTTTATAATAAATGCAAAATTTAGGGACGAAAACAGTATAGACAAAGAAATAAGGAAATAAGGAAAACAATATTAATCTCCGTCCCCCATAAAAAGAGGGACATTACCGAATACAATTGACAATGGACAATGGACAATTGACAATGAAAAAAAGACAAATACAAACTCAGAAAACAAGCGGGACGTACCTCGGATGTTCAG
>JAUXGM010000041.1 GCA_030622125.1 bacterium
AATTTTAATCTGTCAAATCTGTCTAATCTGTGGTTAATATTATTATTTAAGTACTGGATTCTTCTTGTGGACAGTCATCGTCATTTCAGGTGTAAATACCGAAAACAATAGGGACATCCCTTTCCGAAGGGAAGAGTGTCCCGTCTAATGAAAGAAAATTCCCGTCATCCTAAATCCTGTATTATTAGTGGTTTAAAATTTCGCAAATGCCTCTTTAATAAGAAAGAACTTTTTTTATAGTTGAAATAGCATAAATAGGAATATTTATTAATTTCCCATCTTCTTTCAAATTATTCAATGAAATTCTTATCATTTTTTCTGGATGTAATTTTGATTCATAAACTTTGAGACTTTTTTTAACCTTGCTTTTACTCGTTTTTACCTCTACTGGAAAAATCTCACTATCAAATTCAATTAGAAAATCCAATTCAGCAGTGTTCCCACTTGTCCAATAACATAAATCTTTAAATTCATTTGCAATAAGTTCTTGAGCAATAAGATTTTCTATAAATATTCCTTTAAATTGATTAAATAATAATTCATCTGTCAGAAAATATTTCCCTGATAAATTAAGTTTTGCACCTAACAATCCAATGTCTAAAAAGAACAATTTAAATTGATTTTCAATTTTATATGCTTTTAATGGTATTTCTATTTTTCTTATTTTATAAGATGGATAAATTAATCCACAATTTTTTAGCCATTGCAAAGCAGAAAAATGTTCATTTTTAGTCATTTCTCCTATGGAAAATGTGCAATTTTTAGTAAAAACTCCTATGGTTTTTGTTCATTTTTTACTTTTTCATCCAATATTATTATGATTATAAATATATGAATATTGCAAAAATTTTCCACCTTGTTTTATCTTTTTCATTAACAATAAAATAGCATTTAAGTAAATTCACCCATATCACGATTTCTCAATTGAGAAATCGTGCTTTATATAAAATAATGGATCAAACTCGATTCGTGTAGGTAAATCATATTATATTTATAGTTTGGGGTTTGAAGTTTTTCCGTCTTTTAGGGCGTAGGAATCTCATTTTTTAATTGTTTTATGCTACCGTCCCCATTTTACAAAGCAGGCAAAAAAATACTAAATGTCGTGCCCTTTCCCAAGTTACTTTCTATCTCAATAAAACCGTTATGTCTTTGAACAATGCTGTTTATAATAGAAAGTCCAAGCCCGGTGCCCTTCCCCTTTTCCTTTGTAGTAAAAAACGGTTCAAAGATTTTTTTCTGTGTTCCCTTACTTATTCCTGAACCGGTATCCGAAATTGAAGTAACAACATAATCCAAATTATTTCTTTTGGCATTTTTTGTTGCAATAATTATTTTTCCTTGTCCGTTTATTGCATCACGCGCATTAACAACAATATTTACGATTATTTGCTCAATATTACCTTCTGTGCCTTTAATTTGTTTAAGATCCCCTGAAAGTTCCAATTTAACATCGATTAGTTTCCCTACTATATGTCTAAGCATACCAAAATTTCTTTTTATAATTTCATTAATGTTTAAGTCATTCTCTGTAATATGTTCTTTTCTACTGAACATTAGTAATTGCTGAATTAAACCTATACCACTTTCGGATGCCTTATAAATATCACTTATCGATTCGTAGTAACGATCATCTTTTTTGATCTTTAAAAGTAAGTATTCGGAATGTCCTTTGATGATCGTTAAAATGTTATTAAAATCATGTGTAATTCCACCTGTTAATTCGCCAATTGTTGCTAATTTTTTTGTCCAGAAAACCTGGTCCTCAATTCTTCTTATCGTTTCTTCTGCTGTTTTCAGTCTGGATATGTCTGTTATAACTGCAAGTATAAGATCTTGATTATAAATTGCTATTTTTTTCAGCCTTACAATACCGGGAAATTCTTCTTGATTCTTTCTCTTAAGCATACATTCATAAGATATTGTTTTTTCTTTTACCGACTGGATTTTTTCTAATGATATCTTATTTTTACATTCTTTTGCACAAAGAATGTCTATTGAAATGTTTAAAAAATTAGGTTCATTGTATCCGAAAATTTTTGAAGCCGTCCTATTTGCTTCTATGATCTTACCATTATAATTAAATACAAACATAGCATCAGGGGTAGAATCCTTAATGATCTGGAGACGATTTCTACTTTCAATTAGTATTTTATCCTTTATAGAAATCTCCTTTGCCATAAAATTTACCTTCTTCGCAATCGTATCAATATCACTTTGCTTAAACAAAGGAAGTTCTAAATTATAATTTCCAAGGGCGATCTCCTCTATCCCGCCGATTAAAATATTAATTTGTTTTTTTAAAAAAAACTGCAGCAAAAAGTGAATACAAATAATAAGTAGAAAAATAATGGTTAAAATTGTTAAAATGATTGAAGAAATAATTTTATTCTGTTTTTGAATTATACCTTGTTTGGTAAAATAGATTGTAATTGTACCGATTTTTATCCCATTATAGTAAATTTCTTTTTTTCGTGTAAATATATTTTTTCCATCTTCGTAATTTTTTTCAAAGGAGATTCGTGTTGCATTTGATATATCTATCCTTACAATTTCCTCAATATGAAGATACGACTGCACTATTTTTTCAATGGTCTCATTTTCCATATTCCAGAGAGGTAATGTTAATACGGAAGTGATATTATCAATATCTTTTTCTGCCTTTATATAGAGTTGTTTTTTTGCTTTATTTGTAGAAACAATATACTGCAAAGAACCAAATATCAACTCTGCAACTACGATTATTATTATCAAATAAATTGTAAGGTCACCGGAAATAGTTCTTTTCATTTTACTCCATCTTATTATAATCAGAGAATATTTTATCAATTATACCGTTTTCTTTTAATTTCCTTAATTCCGTGCTGATCTTTGGTAATAATTTTACAAAAATTGATTTTTTTGAAACAGTGATATAAACGGGCTTACCTCTTATTCTATATGCTGCTTTTTTCAAATTGTAATTATACTTATTTACAAGATAGTTACCTTCTCTTTCAGGTATGATAACCATATCATTTCTTTTATTGACGACCTTTTCAAAAGCACTTTTATAATTAGTTACATACTCTTTGCGAAGTGTGATATCCTTATCAAATCTATCAAAATAAACTTTTCCATAATGAACAGCAATGGTCTTTCCCTTTAAATCTTCATATTTTTCAATATCATTTGTTTCCTGTTTAATATAAAAAACCTTACATTCACAAGGAAGTGTTTCAGTTGAGTATATCATATATTCCTGACGCTCCTTTGAATATGTTGGACCGATCATAATATCAGCCGCTCCTGATTCCAGCAACTGTAAGGCTCGTTTAAATGGACATTCAATGAATTTTATTTCTAAATCAAGATTTTTTCCAATGATCTTTATTATGTCAAAATAGATACCGGAAAAGTTATTATCTTTTATAATTCTATATGGCGGATCGTTACTTCCAACAACTTTTATTAAATATTCAGATGATTTTTCATTGGAGACGGTAATTTCTTTTTGTTCACTCTGTTTTTGTCGGCAGTTCATTATATAAACAATACAAATAAACAATAAAATAACGATTAATTTTCCTTTCTTCATATTTTAGTATATCAAAAATAACAAATAAAGTCAAGAATTTTCGCAAAATAAGATTTTTTTTCAGAAAATGGAATAATCACAGAGCACCAGTGCACCAGCCAGTCTGTCATTGTGAGCCTTCAATGCAATTGAAGGCATAACAATCTCATATTTGGAATTCCTTAGTAGTATAATAATCACAGAGCACACAGAACAAAATGAGGCGTAAAAATCCGTAGCAATTTCAATGAAGAACACCATAAAAAAAATCAAAAAAATTTTTGACTTTTAAATTTAAAGTGATATAATAACATAAAATGTTAAAAATAAAAAAGAAAAAATTCTTATTAGATTGCAATAAATGGTCTGAAATTGCTATCTATCCCTTTTTAAAATAGGAGGAACAATATGAGAATAAGAATATTTCTTCTTGCCTTTTTAGCTATTATTTTGGTTGTTTTTCTATGCTGTGCCAAATCCCAAAAAATAGAAAATCAAGATGATGATTTATTTCATTTAAATGAATTGGATAAAGCGATTCCGAAAGCACTTAAATTTGCAGGATTAGCGCCTAAAAAGTATCCTTTAAAATTTACATTTACCGATAAAAAAACAAATAAATCCGTTACAGATATTGAATTAGTAATTACGATTCAGAAAGGAAACATGATATTGCACCCTAATAACAAAGGGACTATTAATTTTGCAGTAGATAGAAATTTTATGAAGCTTGATCCTATTTGTAATATAAAAAGAAATGGTAAGGAAGCAAAAGGCGTTAAAATGACTATCGATTTCTCCGGGCAAATATCAAGTTTAAACCCTGAAAAACCAATAGAATATATCACCTTAGCTGATAAAGAAACTAAAAAAGATGGTGAAATTACCATATATTATAATAAAAAATATGAAAAAGAGGCAGAGAAGATTCTTGAAAAAGCAAAGGAATATGTAGGAATTTTAAATAGGATTCTTAATGTGAAGATTACACCGTGGTCCATAGTAATTAATGAAGGAACACTTTCCTCTGCTTTTGTATCTGAAAAAGAAGAGCATTCGGTTTTGATTTATAGTATAAACTATGAAAAGGATTTTTCGCATGTTTATATTCATGAAGTAACCGAACAAAATTTAGATCAGATATTTTTAAAAGACCCACCTCGTTGGATTGCCGATGGATTAGCAGAATATATACCTTCTTTTATTATATTACATAAACTTCATTATTTGAAAAAACTTTATACTGATTATTTCAAAGACAATTATTTATCAAAAGGCGAAAAAACATTTGATATTTGGAAGTGGGAAAGATTGTCTTTTCCTGATAATAAGGTAACTACGATAGCATTTGATAAACAAGCCTTTTATTATCCTATGGCTTGTTATTTTTGGTATAAAATATGTCAAAAACAAGGAAACGAAATCATCACAAATTTTTTGAACAAAATTGATAAAAATAAAGAATATTCAGAAGAGGAACTGATAGATATTTTAACAGAACTTTCGGGAATGGATATAAAAAAGGAACTGAATATTGATATAAAAAAAATAATTGAGTTCATTAACAATAATTAGTATAAATATGCTTGAAACAACATATTTTATTGTACAAAATGATGCAACGGATGTTTTTGTAATGCTTTCAAAAAAAGATTGGTGAATTAAATGAGTTAATTGATGAGATGCAAGGAAATTCATCTACTAAAGGATTGTTTGATTGGTGGGTTCATTCAAGATGGTAGGTAGCATTAGATATAATGGGAACTGGAGCAACCAGCATTGCATTTGGCGTTTTTGCCGGCGTAGCATATGGAGTAACTTCCTATCTGGCTTGTGAAATCGGAAAATAGATACATAGCTAATAATATAATGGGGAGGTATAATACCTTTCCATTGTTCTTTTTTAATGTAATATCATGTATAAAGGAGGTTTTATGCAAAATTTGTATTTTCAAATTATATTGATTTTTATTCTTATTTTATTTTTTATTTACAGAATACTTGTCAGGACTAATAATAAAGTAAAAAAGTTTAATGTAAAAAATAATTTTATTAATTGTATATTTGTAACATTAATTGGAATATTCTTTTATCTACTTACAGAAAAAGGGTTTATTCCCATATTAATTGCAGTAATAATATGTAACATTATATTTCCTAAAAGAAATAAATCGAAAAAAGAAGGTAATAAAAAAAAGTAAAGAAATATTATTATAATAAATTATAAAGCAGATTTTAAACCCGGTTTGGGGTATTATAGCCCTGTTTGTTTCAAAAATTCATTTGCAAGGTTTCAAAAACATGTTGATTTTTGCTTGTGCGGTGTTATTAAAGTTTCAATTGTAAAACCCAATATATATTGAAACACCGATACTGTAGAGTATTTTTTTTATACTTTCAACAAATTTCTTTATTCCTTTTAATCTATATAATCTGTGGTTATTCCATTAGAAAGCAGTATGGCGTACTAAGTATTTGGTATAGCGTAAAACGGAAATAAAACTACTATATTCTTCAATCGCTAATGCTCAATCAGAATGACACGGAAAATGGTTTTCTTTTGTTTGAATCACAGATATTTTTCATTTTTCTATTTTTATGGTATAATTAAAAGCAAAAAGGATTTTTGAAATGAAAAAATTGGAATATTTTTTTTTATGTTCATTATTAAAAAACTCGTAATTATAAAACAAGAGGTGTAATATGTATAAATTCTCAAAAAAAATGTATGGTGATGTGCGGATCGAGGAGCATTTTGCTACTTTGATCTCCTATACGAACGGGATGCTTGATCAGTTCAAGGTCAAAGATTATGAAGGAGCATTTATTCGTGTATTTAACGGGAAAAGATGGTATTACAGTTCAATTACAAATATTAAAAATATACAAAAAAAGATTGATGAACTTTCCAAATTAGCATTAAAAGACATTGGGAATATAAAGTCCTTGATAGATAAGTTTGAAGTTAATAAAGGCAAATTTTATAAATTCAAAGATGACGATATAAGCAAAATTTCCGAAAATAAAAAGCATAAACTTTTAATATCTGCTTTTCCAATATTGGAAAGGAAAGAAACAATAAAGATGTGGCAGGCATTTTATATTGACGAACATATAGTAAAACATTTTTATTCAAGCTTAGGCAGTGATCTTTCCTATGATTTTCAAAAAGCCGGGATCTCGCTCAATATGAGTTTTTCGGAAAAAGGGAAAAATCTGTCGGAAAAATTTACAACAGGGTCCAATTATTTTAGTAAGTTAAAATTATCCGGTTTAAAAAAACATATTGAAAAATGTAAGTACTTTATGCGAAATGCAAAGCCCGTAAAACCGGGGAATTATCAAATTATCCTTTCACCGCTTGCTGCCGGTGTTTTTGCACATGAAAGTTTCGGACATAAAAGCGAAGCGGATTTTATGATCGGCGATGAAAAAATGAAGAAAGAATGGAAACTTGGAAAAAAAGTGGGTTCAACATGCCTATCAATCGTTGATTCAGGAAATTTGTTGGGCATTGGATATGTTCCCTTTGATGATGAGGGCACAAAGGCAAGAAAGACATATCTTATTAAAGATGGTATCTTAAAGGGACGGCTACATAATGTTGTTACAGCAGCATATTTAGAAGAGCCCTTAACGGGAAATGGTAGAGCCGTAAATTTTCAATTTGAGCCCATTGTCAGAATGACAAATACCTATATTGAACCGGGAAAAACGACAAAAGATGAACTTTTCGCAAAGGTCAAAAACGGTATCTATGTTGATACAATAAAACATGGTTCCGGGCTTTCCACCTTTACACTTGCACCATCACTTGCATATTCCATTAAAAACGGGAAGATTGATTGTCCTTTAAATATTTCTGTTATTACAGGAAATGTCTTTAAAGCACTTTCATTGATTGAGGATGTTTCAAATAAAAAGGAACTCCTATCTTTTATTTTAGGCGGGTGTGGAAAAATGGAACAGTATCCGCTTCCGGTTGGACTTGGCGGTCCTTATGTGCTTGTTAAAGAATTGAATGTTCAATAGGAGAAAAAAATGACAAAAGAAATATATATTGAAAATAATAAAGAATTTTCCGTAAAGGTGGTGAATACTGCAATCGATTCAATTAGGGAAAAGGAAATTAAAAAAACAGGATTAAGGATTTACAAGGACGGACTTATCGGTATTTCGGGAACATTGGGTGAAGGAAAGATCAAAGAACTTGAAAAAAGATCAAGGGAAAACTTAAAATACAAACTTTCCTATCCTTATGAAATAAGTAAAAATAACAAAACTGAAATTGACAAAACCAATATATTGAAAATGGATAATGAAAGACTTTTGGAAGAAATGGAAATAATTTTAGAGTATTTAAGAGAAGATCATTCAGATTTTATTTTTTCAGGGGGAGGGAGATTGATCTCTTATGAAAATTCTTTAAAAAATGATAACGGTTTGAATTTAATTTACAGGGACAAATTACTTGCATTATCATTTCTTATAAAAGATAAAAATTCTGCAAATCTCATTGATGGCTATACCGGATATGGTGGAAGAAAATACAATAGAAAAAAGACCTTTAATCTTATAGATGGATTTTGCAGTGCTTTTAAAAATAAGGTTGAAATAAAAAAAGATAAATACTATCCCATTATTTTTTATCAAGCAGATGACATGATCTTTCAAAAACTTGCAGCAGAGCTTCATGGAATGAAATATGGAACCAAAAGTTCACTTTTATACGGTAAGTTGGGACAAAAGATATTTTCAGATGATTTCACATTGTATCAAACATTAAATCCTAATGAAAGCTATGGTGGATTTTTCGATATGGAGGGAATTGTAAATAAAAATTACCGTTATACCTTTATAGAAAATGGAGTTTTCAGATCACCGTATACGGATAAAAAGACAGCAAAACTTTTCAATTTATCTTTAACCGGTAGTTCCGGTGGTGGATATGACAGCGTTCCGCAGCTTTCCTATTTAGGCTTTCAATCAAAACCGTCAAAAAAGACCTTAAAGGAACTTTTAGGTGGCAAAAAGGCAATATTTATTATTATGGCATCCGGTGGAGATTTTACTCCGGAAGGTAATTTCTCCTATCCTGTGCAGCTTTCCTTTTTATACGATGGCGGGAAATTTATCGGCAGATTACCAGAACTTTCAATATCATCGAATCTTTTTGAAATGTTCGGAAAAGCATACATAGGCACTGCAAAAGATATTTTTTTCCCACTTTCCATTGAAAAACCGATTGTGATTGATATGAAGGTGAAATAAAGAAAGGGTACCTGAGCACCAGAAAAGAAGGTAATAAGTAAATAGGACAAAAAAAACCTTTCTTATTTTTTTTATATTTCATTTCTTTATTTTTTCTTGTTCTCCCCATTTTCTTTTATCCCTTTATTTTAATACCTCAATTGCTATCTTCGTATCTTCGTATATACGAAGATACGACCGAAACATTATTTTTTATTCCTTTCCATACATTTCATTGCATCTGTTATTAATTCTAATACTTCTTTCTTTTTTAAACTATATATAACCTGATTTTGCTTAGTCCTAAATGAAACAATGTCAAGATCACTTAATAATCGTAAGTGTTTTGAAATAGTGCTTCCTTCCTTATTGGTAAGTTCTGCTAATGTAGTAACATTTCGATCTTGTTTTTTTAATATTTTTATTATCATAAATCTTGTAGAATTACTTAGCAATTTGAATAACTTTAATGTTCTTTTTTCCGATTCGGTAATTTTCATTTTTATCTCCTATTTTTTTTTTGCTATCTTCGTATCTTCGTATATACGAAGATACGACCGAAGCATTATTTAATAATAGCAATTTTTCCAATTTTTCTCTCACCGTTATCATTTGAAATGTAATAAATATAGATACCTAAAGCAACATCTCTTCCGTCTTTATTTTTGAGGTTCCAGAAATAATCAATACTATCCACTTTTTCTTTGATGACAAGTTTACCTGTAATAGTGTATATTCTTATTTTACTGTCTTTTGTTAGATTTGAAAATGTAACTTTATTTACTTCCATATTCGGTTTAAATGGATTTGGATATACTACAATATTTTCCAGATTTTCTGCAAAATTCTTTGTTCCGGTAAAATTTGCATCAGTAATATCACTACTTAAATTTGTATAAGGTATATTAGTTGGATTGAATGTATAATTAGCTTTGCTTGGTGTTATAATGTATGTTCCGCCTTCTCCTAAATTATTAAATGAGTAATAACCAGTGGTAGATGTAGTAAGGGTTGCTGTTGAATCACCGGACAAGGTAACGGTAACGCCTGATATTGAAGTTGAAGCTGTATTTGCTATTGTACCACTTATTGACCATTGACTACAACAGAATTTTTCCCGGATTTTATTCCAGAGTTCTGTATTTGTACCGTCATAACCGATAGCCCACATCCCGATTCCCTGAAATCCCGTGGAAATAACCATATCATACTTCATTCCCAGAGAATCCTGATCATCGAACCATGTTTGATAGGTTGTACTTCCGTTTATATAGTAATACCAGGGGGTATCCGAGTCAAGATCCCATCTTATTCCATAACTTGCCGCTTCACTTTTACATATTGAATATGTCTTTGCAGAACCGTTTTCTTGAGCAGCGGCAGGAACGGAATCATCCGCCGTAGCCCAATTGTAGCCATAGTAGGGGACGCCCAGGATAAATTTATCCTTATAAATTCCGTAGTTTATATAATCGTTTATGGTCCAACGGACACAGTATTGTCCCCAGGTGGAACTTGGATTTAATGGTGCGACGGGTCCTGCCTCCGAGCTTCCGCTCCAATGATAATCATAAGCCATTATAAAGATACCGTCGGAGTTCAAGGCAAGTTGATCGTAATCATAAGCACCGTTCCAATCAACAGCAGGTCCGCAGATCGTTAATTCATAATCGGCATTGGCTGATTTTAAGGCATTGTTCAAATCCGTTATGAACTGAACAAAATTTGCCTTTTGAGATACGGGTACGCTTTCAAAATCAATATTTACACCGTCGGCACCGGTTGTTTGCACCTCATTTACAAGATTATTTATTAATGTTGTTCGTGCCGTAATGCTTCCTAAAAAGGTATCATTGTTCGACGAACCGAAATTCGTAGCAACCAAAATTACCTTTACACTCTTATTATGTGCCGTTGTCAAAAGTGTGTCATCGGGCCAGCCGTGCTTATCAGTAAAATTACCCGTTGCAGGATCAAATTCCAATGAGAAAAAAGCAATATGTGTAAGTAGATCCCATTGAACATTTGAATAACTTCCCCAATATGGATAAAAACCGAAAACTGTGCGATCTACACAAGGGGTTGAACGGGTCGCTTTAAATAATACCGTTTGATCCTCAATATGCTTTACATTTCTATATTTTTCCAATTCCCTTTGATGAATGGAGACACGATCGTCTGAATAAACTATTATTGAAAATAAACAAAAAACTATTGTAATTGTTTTTCTCATATCCATATTATATTATAATGTATTTTTTCCCAAAAATCAAAATTTTTATCATTCTTCATAAATATAATAACCACAGAGCACGCAGAGCAACAGAGAAGAAGGTAATAAGAAAATAAGACAATAAGGGAATAAGTAAAACAATCTAATTTATTTAACCACGGATTTAACGGATTATACGGATTGAAAAAGAGGTTGGAGGTTGGAGGTTAGAGGTTATTGAAAAACAATATTAAATTCCGTACCCCATAAAAGAGGGACATACCTCAACAAAGAGATTTTTTTTTGTTGAGATGTGTCCCGGACTCTTCCTTAGATAACGATATATCTCTCGAGAACAGTATTGCCAAAGGAAATAGATTCAAAGGTTAAAAGAAAATGCACTGAAAACAGGCGGGACATTCATCAAAGATGTGTGCCCCAAGACTGTCAAATCTGTCTAATCTGTGGTTAATATTGTTATTTAAATTCTGGCTTTTTCTTTCTCTGCGTTCTCTGCGTCTCTGTGGTTAATATTATTATTTGATATTTGGAATTTCGCAAAAAACTAAATATAAACTTGCAATTTGAAGTTTTTTTTAATATTTGTTATAATCTAATATAGAGAATAAAAATGGATAAAACGAAGAAAAAGAAAATTCTGGAATTATTTTTTTTCAAGATAATACCTTTGTGTATATCCATAACTGCTCTTATCTTTTCTTTTTTTGCATTTGGAATAAAACAAAAAGAAGATGTCAAAGTCTCGGTAAAAAGGGAATATTCAAACTATAAAACCGATATTATTAAAATAGAAAATGATCCGAAAAATCCTGCAATGCTCAAAGTAAAATTCAATGTGCTTTTAATAAATAATTCTGAGAGAACCGTTTCAATATCCGAATATGAGATAAAAGAAGTAACGGATAATGAAATTGTGGATTATGGGAAAAATATTTGCGGTATCTATTTTAAAAATAGCAATGAAAAAGCAGAATTGCCCTTTTCTATTGCTTCCGGACAAAGTAAGAAACTCCAAATTATTCTCGGTTTAAAAATAGCACAAACCCCCTTTGAAATCTTAAAAAAGAAATTAAAAAATCTTTCAGATAATTCCACTCAAAATATTTACAAAATTCTTCTTGATAATAAAACGGATATTTACGGAAACGAACTTCAATTGATGTTTCAGAATGATTCTGCAATTGCTTATAAATTTTATTATGAAAATCTTAAAAAGCAGAATTTTATCCTGTCAATAAAAACCCTTAGAAACAACACTTTCACCACTACATTCGGATATTATTAAAAATAAAATTTAGAGATGTTTATTGAGAGTTGAGAATTGAAAGTTAGTAAAACAGTATTCAGTATTTAGTATATCGTATTCCGTGTTAAATAAATAGGAATGGAATTTCTTAAACTCACTACGAGAAACTTAGTACTTAGTACGATTGCTCTTTGAACCGCTGACACTTTTACACTTTTGAGATTATCACGCCTTTGATGAATCAAAGCCTCATAATGACAGAGATGCACTGGATTTCTTTGTTAACTGAGAACATTTTTTAAATGAGAAGATTTAACACATAATAGATAAGCTGAAATCCAAAAAGGATAAGAACTACTCCACAAACTACCTGAAAAATCTTGAAAATTTTCTCTCCCCTTAATAATTTTTTTGGAATAATACCCATTAAACTTCCTAATACTATAGGGGCAATTGCTGTACCGACAGCAAACATTACTGCATAGAATATACCTGCTAAAATGGCATTTTCTGCTACACAAGCAATATATGTAAGGATTGCTATATATGGAACACAGGGGACAATACCTATCAAAAAACCAAATAAAAACAGGCTTTCAGTTCCTTTATCCAACACCCTCTTTCCAATATCCATCTTAAACCCTTTGCCTAAAATAATAAATATGCCCATTATTATCATAAAAGAAGCCACAATTAAATATAGCCACCCCGACTTTTGAGGTGGGAAAAATTGATTAATGAAACTAAAAGCTATGGTTGCAAGTCCACCCAAAATGGCAAATGCTAGAAGTCTACCAGCTGAAAACACCAAGCCGACCTTTAAACCACCCTGCCAATTTTTTCTTGTGGCTCCAATATAAGGCAAAAGCAACGGAGCGCTATAAACAAGGCATGGACCCCATCCCATAATAAAACCAGCTGTTAATAATTTTACTCCGTTAGATAATAGATCCGGCTGATTCATTTTTTAATCTCTTTATTTTTCGTTAAACACAACAACAAAAATTATTTAACGGAATTTAAACAATTAGAAAGCATTCTTTATTTTTATCCTTTTTCCTACACCTGAGAGAATAAATTTTTCTCCATAGATTTTTTTAAACTGTTTTCTGGCGAGATTGCCAGAACAATGGCAAGGAGCCACCTTTTTAACTCCTTGCTCTTTCATTCCCTTGACAATGTCTTTTATTTGCCATAAATTCATCCAACATAAATGAAAACCACCTAATACTAAATAAACCCCGGCAGGAATGGAATTTTTAATGGAGGAAAGCATCTTTTTTGCTTTTTTAACTATATTTACAACTCCTGGATGAGCACAACCTGTAATTATTACCAGCCCTTTAGATGTTCTTATTATAAGGGACTGTTCTTTTATCCAACTCCCTAATTCCCCCGTAGAATAGACATTTTTGCAAATTTCTATTGGTTTATGAACCTCAATCAATTTTGCTCCAGCGTCATTAACTTTATCTTTAATACTCTGAGGCAAAGACCTTGGCATATAAACGGTAACATTGGGATTACTCTTTAAAAAATGGGATAATCCACCGATGTGGTCGTAATGAATATGAGAAAGTACTATTACATCCACTGTTTTAGGGTCAATTTTGAGTTTTTCCATATTTTTAAGAAGCACCAAACCTTCGCCGCCGACATCAAATAATATTGTTTTTTCCGTCCCTTCTATAAAACAAGAAAACCCCCATTTGGTCTCTAACTTTTTGTCATAAGTGTTATTATCATAAACTATGGTGAGATTTAAATCTTTACTATGTAATGTAGGCATATCATCTATTTCCTGATGCTCTGCAATTGCTGAAGGTGTTAATAATGTGATAAATATTGAAAATAAGATTATCCCTTTTACCTTAGAAATGAATTTTTCGGTTGCTTTCAGCCCTTGAGAATATTGGCTACTACCTTTAAATATATTCAATTTTTATATCTTATTTATATATAATGTCTGTGTTGGGTAAGCAAATTCAATTCCATGTTTTTCGAACTCTTCTTTTATTTTAAAATTTATCTCCTGCTGAATATTCATATATTTATTGTAGTCACCACCAACAACATAATAGACCACCTCAAAAATAAGACCGAAATCTCCATAAGAGGAGAAGTGAGCACGATCAAAAACCGTATCGTTAATATTCTTTATAATACTTTTGATCATCACCGGTATCTCTTTTAATTGTTGGAGGTTGGTTTGATAGGTAACTCCAAGTTTGAAAACCACACGACGTTTATTCATTCTTTTATAGTTACGCACACGCGAATTAGTAAGGTCGGTATTAGAAAATACTAATTGTTCCCCACTTAAACTGCGAATTCTCGTAGTCTTAATGCCAATATATTCAACCGTTCCCAGATAATCCCCAACGATGATAAAATCGCCAATTTCAAATGGACGGTCAAAGAATATACTAAAGTAACTGAATAGATCTCCTAAAATCGTCTGGGCAGCCAAAGCGATTGCTATACCGCCAATGCCCAATCCTGCAATTATTGCAGAAACCTTGATACCAAGATTATCCAGGAAGAGAACAACGGCAAGCCCCCAAACAACTACTTTTATTATTGTAAGTATTCCTTTGAGAGCGTTTTTTTTAGCTGAATCCTTTTCTTTCTTCATCCAAAAAGCTTCAAGTGTATAGGTTATTATTGACAGCAAACAGCGGACACCAAAAATAGTTAAAAGAACTAAGCCTAAAATATTGATGGCTTTATCCAACGCTGAATTTAGGGTTAATCCCTGTATACTCAAATAAAAAGCACCAAAATAAAGTAAAGGAAGTAATTGCCTTTCAACGCTATGAAGCAAAAGGTCATCTATGGTAGTAGTGGTTTTTTTTGTCCATACCTTTAATTGCTTTAAGATGATACTTTTAAATATTTGAATAACAATGATAGCAATAATAAAAATAGAAAGGCAAATGAGATAGTCTAAAACCCGATTGTTGAAAAATACTTGCTGGAAAATGTTTTGAAACATACAAATCCTCCTTATTTATTTACGACCAATTGTATTCATAACTTTCAATCCCGTCCATTATTAATTCTGATTTTATATCTTTTCATATATTTGATTTTATCATTTTTCAATATTTTTTTCAAATATTTCATTTTTCATTGTTCTTTCTTCATTCGCCATTTGTTTTTACTTCTTCACTTCTCAGTTCTCACTTCTCACTTGCACCGAAGGTGCTATGTCATTCAGAGCCCCTTGTGGGCGTGGAATCTATCCCTCCGCGTCATTATGAGGATTTTGAAAAAATCCGTAATAATCTCATTTTTTTATTGTGTTATTCCGGCGAAAGCCGGAATCCGTCCCTGTCTGTCATTCTGAGGACCTTGCCGATTATTCAAATTCCGATTTATCGGAAAGAATCCAGGATTTTCTTCCTATCGAACCGGTAATATCGTTCTCGGGAGGTATATCGTTATCTAAGGAAGAGTCCGGGACACACCTCAACAAAAAAAATCTCTTTGTTGAGGTAATGTCCCTCTTTTGTTTGGAACGGAGA
>JAUXGM010000114.1 GCA_030622125.1 bacterium
AGGTAATGTCCCTCTTTTAATGGGGGACGGAGATTAATATTGTTTTTAACTAACCTCTAACCTCAAACCTCTAACCTCTGTATTTGGTAATGTCCCTCTTTTGTTGGGTACGGAATTTAATATTGTTTTTCTTACTAACCTCTAACCTTTCACCCCGCACCAGTTTCACGGTGCTGGGTGAACCTTTGAACTTCCTTTTATATCTTCCACCAGTTCTCAATATTGAAAAAATCCAATGGATGGGGTATGAAGCCATACAAATTCTCATTTGTAATAGTAAATTGTATAGAGTGGGTTAAAAAAACGAGTGGAACATCTTCCTTAACGATCTTTTCAACTTTATCATATACGCTTGCCCGCTTTTCTTTATTAATGATTCTCATTGCCGAATCAAGAAGAGTGTCGACTTCATTATTTCTGTAATAAAAATAATTCCCCGATACACCACAACTTTTTGAATGAAAAAGCGGATAATAAAAATTATCGGGATCGCCATTGTCGGCGATCCAGCCTAAAAGAAATAGTTCAACTTCACCATTCTTACAAGCATTGATAAAATCATGCCATGACAATTCTATTAGATCAATTTCTATTTTAATGCTTTTCAAAAATTCCTTAATTAAGTTTGCTTTTTTTCTCTCTAATTCGTTCTCCGAATAATATAATTTAAGCGGTTGCTTGATTCCATCTTTTAATCCCGATTTTTTAAGCAATTCTATTGATCTTTCAGGATCATATTCGTAATAATAGCTCTTTTCGGAATATCCGAAAATTCCAGGCGGTAAAACACTGTTTGCGATCATTTGGCTATTCTCATCCGTTTCCTTTAATATTTTTTTTCTATCAACTGCATAAGCAATTGCCTGTCTAACTTCTTTGAGTTTTAATTCGGGGCGGGAATCAACATTGATCCCAAGATATCTAATATCAAGTTGCGGAATATTATGAATATTGCCCTTTATCTCTATTTTTTTACTATTTAAAAGAGAAATAAAATTTGCTGATGGCACAAAAATATCCAATTTCCCTTTTATAAAGTTATTTTCCGATATTTTTTCCTCTTTTGTAATACTGATATTGATTCGGTCGAAATTATTTGAATTAAGGAAATATTGTTCACTTTTTTTTAATATCACTTCTTCTTCATTGTATCTTTCAACAACAAAAGGACCGATTCCAACCGGTATTTCAGAATTACCGTATTTATTACCGGACCAAAGTATGGCAGCTGTTGTTGTACCAAGATTCAAGTAAAACGGAGTATACACATTCTTAAACTTCATTGCAAATCTTCGGTCATCTATATAATAAAGCCCGTCAATAAAGTTACTTAGCCCTTTTTGGTAATCTGCGGCACCATCTAATGTTTCAAAGAAAAATGCGTTTGGGGAAGGATTGTTTCTATCGAATATCTTATAAAATGTATAGATGACATCCTTTGTCGTAAGAGGTTCTCCATTTGTAAAATAGAGATTTTTTCGTAATTTAAATTCGGCAACAAATCCCTTATCTTTTAATTCCCAACTATCAATAAGATGTGGTAATATCAAAAGTTCCGAGGATATTTTAAATAATCCGGAATAGAGAAAATTCATATATTTCACAGTAGTATTATCGGTTACTTCGGCAGGCACCCATGTCAACGGAAGGTTGGATAAATGAATATTCAATTCTCTTATCTTTTTTAGTCCGCTAAGTTGCCTTTTGGGTTTATAAGAACTAAAATCACTTAAAGTTGGGAAATTATTCAGTTCATCAATTAATTCTAATTGCCTATACACTATTTTATTGTACGATAATACTCTATGGAAGTATTTTTCGTTTTCCTTATAGATGCTTAATAATTCATTGATCTTGGAGAGTGAAATTGCTGAATAATTTTTCATATTTCCAATACTCTCATAAGTATTCTCAAAATCAATCTTTATTCTTTTATTATCTTCTATGATCTCACTGTTAATTTCATTAATATTGTTTAAAATTGAAAAAACCATTTCGATGTTCACAAGTGCTTTCCCAATATAAAATTTAAAATTTGCAATAGCCAACAAACTTTCTTTTAAAAGTACCTGTATGCTCAAATTATATTTTGTGTTTTCTTTTGTAATATTTTTGATCTGATTGATAATTCCTAATATTTCATCTTTTATACCTGAATTTTTCTCCGCTTCCATTGATGAAAAGTAAGAAAGATCATTGATCTTGTTAAGATTTTTATATATTTTTTCAAGTTTGTTGTTAAAACTGCCTAAAAAAACTTCATTTTGCAAAATATTATCTTCAAAATTATGCAAACTAAGTTTTAAATCGTTAAAAACAAAATTGTCTGCATTTATATCGGGAATCTTAATATTGTAAATGGGATCTAACAATTTTTCTAATTTTTCAAATTCTTTGATCAGATAAGAAAAATTTTCCATTGTTCCCTGAAAAAAATCATACTCCCCCGTTAGACTTTCAAGGTTGTTGAGATATTCTTTTTGAAGATATTTTAATTGTTTTTGGCTATTACTTAATGGTATTATTATTTTTTTTCTAAATGAAATAAAAAGGTTAAAAAAGTGATGAAAGCGATCGGTATCGACATCTATATTTACATTACTTTTTTTCATAATATAAGGTATGAAATTTATGTTTTCAATATTTAAACACAAATTATTTGATATATATAAGTTTTCGTATATCTTTTCAAATGGGAATAAATAGTATTCATTGTAGAATAAATCCTCGATTTTGGCAGCAGAAGTATTTGCGAGCATTTTCATTTTTGCTTTGAATACACTGTCGGTCTTTTTTTCAAGTTCAAGAAACATATTATTAAGATCATTACCAAATCGCGAATATTTATTTATTATTATATCATAGTTCTCAGTTTCTTTATGTGTAATTGTAATTTTTATATCAGCTGAACTGAATATTTCTCTTATTTTTTTTTCTAATTTTTTGTTTGTAGCCTTATTTAAAATTCGTATCTTATCTATATCAGTGCTTTTATCGGGATCCTTAATTTTCAGTTCATAAACCTTATCGGTGGTTAACTTGTAACATTTAAAAATATTTGATAATAAAGTAATAATTGCTTTTCTTTTTTCAACGGAAAGCCTTCCCGATAAAAAAACATAATGATATCCTGATAAGAATTTTGTATCTCCTTCATTAAACGCTAAATCGTATTCATTATTTTGGTTATATTGTATGGTTTCCAAAAAGGGATTCGAAAAAAAGAAATAGTTATTTTTTCTTAAATGTTTTTTTTCAAAGTAAAATGGTCCGCTTGTTATTTTTTTATATGTTCTCGGATAAGAATCCTTTTTTATAATTGGAAAAGAGATGCTTGCTAAATTTCCTATAAATTCCGTATTATTTTTATTCAAATGGATTACCAATGTATACTGATTTGCAAAAGTAATGCCTGATATTGTAGATACATCACCCTTTATATACTCATCATAACCTTTAATTATAGAAAATGACAGATCCTTGGATCTCTTTGCATATATATCAAACGAATACTTAATGTCCTCACTATCAAGTGGTGATCCATCTGAAAATTTAAGATCGGTTCTAATATTAAGGATCAGCATTTTTGTGGTATTTATATATTCCCATTTTTCTAAGATCAATGGTATTCGTTCATTTCTTTCTATTTCAAGTAGATATGAAAAAAGCAATTTATTTAAAAAAGCATCCTTTAAGGTTTTGACATTGTAGGGATCATGATTTTCCATATTATCCTTAATAGATATGGTATCGGCAACAGTTGTCTCTCCTATAAAAAAATTCCCAACATTTGAAATATTGCTAAGTTCCGAAATAATGTTCCCTATTTCTTGATATATTGCATTAAATTCATCAAATTTCAGGGAGTTTAATTCACTATTCTCATCTAATTGTGTAAGGACTTCATTTAAATTATTCTTAAGACCTAAAATGGCTATAAGTATGTTTTTAATAATTTTTTGAGAATCGTTTAATCGGGGAGCTACCTCAGATATTTTCTTATAAAAATCCATATAAATTGCTATATCACGATTAATTGTATTCAAATTGTCGCCTATTTTTTTATATAGGGTATTAAATTTTTTATTTTCAGTTCTTAAAGCTATGCTAAGTTCATTATAATTTGTAAAATCTTTTCTGAATTCTGAAATAATATCAATAATATTTTCAGAATAAAGTGTAATACTGTCGGCAATAATGGAAAGGGTCTTTTGTTGTTCTTCTCCTTTAAATGATTTAATTATGGTATTTAATGCAAGTTGTCTTACGGAATTTGCCATTTGATTAAGATTCTTTTCATTATTTTTAAATTCATCGAAAAAGATTTCAAGTTTTTTGCTTGTTTCTTCAATATTCTTTGTTACAAAGTTGATCACTTCATTATATTGATTAATACCAAGAAAAAGGTTTAAAGATTTATTTAATTTTTGAGAAAGTTCCTCTGCCGAGCTTATAATTTCATCTGAATTATTTTTGAAATCTTTGGATTCCGAATCTATATTTTCTAATAACATATCAATGTTATTGATCACTTCTTGCTGAATTTCATTGACATCTTTGTATCTATAAAAATGATTCTTAAAATTATTAAAAAAATTCTTTGAAAAATTGTATCTTTTGCCGATCAGATTTATTAGTGTATTTATATTTGCAATATCTATCTTCACAGCGCGGTAACCCTTAATATTTCTGAAATAGTAGTAATACCCTTTACCGCCTTTATAACTCCGGCTTTTCTTAGATCATTTATTTCCTTTTCCGTTACATATTCTTTGATCTTAGCCGTTGATTCCTCATTTTCTATCATTTTTAATATTTTTTCATCAAAAGGAACTATCTCATAAATTGCTTCCCTGCCTAAATAACCTGTATTGTTGCACTCCTTGCAACCTTTTCCATTTGTAAAGATATAATCGGTAGGATTACCTTCAATGTCAAGTAATTTTAATTCTCTCTCGTTTGGTTCATAATATATTTTACAGTATGAGCAAACCCTTCTAACAAGCCGTTGTGCAATAACACCAAGCAGTGTTGAAGAAATAAGGTAATCAGGAATACCCATATCTCTTAATCTGTCAATTGCACTTATTGCATCATTTGTATGAAGTGTAGAAAAAACAAGGTGACCCGTCAATGCCGCTCTAATAGCATTATCGGCTGTTTCTTTGTCCCTTATCTCACCTACCATAATAACATCAGGATCCTGCCTTAAAATTTCCCGTAAGACGGCTGCGAAATCAAGCCCGATGAGATGATTTAAACTTATCTGATTAAAATCTTCATTGATAAGTTCCACAGGATCTTCTACCGTCATTATATTCAGAGCCGGATCTTTTATATAGTTCAATGTTGCATATAGCGTTGTTGTTTTACCGGAACCGGTAGGTCCTGTTATCAAAACAATTCCATTAGTATGATGAACAATCTTTTTATATCGCAGCAGTTCATTTTTTTCCATTCCAAGATCCGTTATGGATTTACTCAAATCTCTCGGATCAAGCAATCGTAGAACGATCTTTTCTCCGAATAAAGTCGGAATAATAGCAACTCTAAGTTCTACTGCTCTATCTTCGTGCTCTACCCTAATTCTCCCATCCTGAGGACGTCTTCTTTCGGATATATCAAGACCCGCCATAATTTTTACTCTTGCAATAATTGGAAAAACGAGTTCTTTGGGAAGTTTCCTAACTGTATGCAGGATGCCGTCTATTCTCAATCTTATATTGATTCCGTGTCTTTTTGGTTCAATATGAATATCCGATGCCCTTTGGTCAATTGCTTTATGAATTATGAGATCTATAAGTTTTATAACCGGCTGCTCTTTTTCTAATATCTTTGAGATTTGCGATATATCGGTTATGTTAAATTTTCCCATGCCGCTAATATCATTTAATGCCCTTTCTATCGATTCTGAAAACCCATAAAATTCATTTATTGTCCGGTTTATATCTCTATCCGAAGCAATATAGAAGTTTATTTTTTTTGGTAAATAATGTTTCATAATATCTTCATATTCAATACTCGTGAGCAATTTTGAAATGGCAAGATCAACCTCATTTCCCTTAATATTAAAGCAGATCATTTTTAAATTTCTTGCAAATGATTCCGGAAGATTGTTTGTGATCTTCGGGTCTATTTCTAAAGGGTCAAGACGAACAATGGGAATATTAAGTGTATCGGAAAGGGCTTTTTTATACTTGCTCTCAGAAAGATATTTCCTTCTTATCAGGATCATTTCAATATCTTCTTTACTTTTTTTGCCTTCTTCTTCGGCTAATTTGATTTTTTGTGGGTCTAAAAATTTATTTTTTAGTAAGAATTCCGCCACTTTAACCTTTTCTCTGATTGGAAGCATAATTCCTCCATTTTATAGTTATATGATAATCTAAAAATCAAAAAAAATCAAGTTTTCGGGTAGTCATCGTTATCTAATGAAAAGTTCGGGACACACAGGTCTACCCTTACGGTTTTTTCTTTACCTTATCAATGCGAATTTCCCTACTTTTTTATTGTTTTTATCATCCTTAATTACATAGATATAGATACCGGATTTTAGATCGGTATCACTAAGTATTAGGGTGTATTCGGGTTTATACCAATACGGAAGTTCAAAAACAACATTACCTGCAATATTATAAAGAGTTATGGATGTGTGTTCGGAAAGCCCCGTAAAATGCAGTTCAGAAGTATTGTTGGCGGGATTTGGATAAACATTTACAGAAGAAAGATCCGTTACCCTCACAGATGTTCTAAAATGAAATGTTTCAATGCTGTATGTTATGGAATTACCATCGCTTGCATAGACTCGCCATTCATAGTCGGTAAAATTTTTTAATTCCGATAGAGGCGTATAAGCAGTTTGATCCGTCCAAAAAACCATAGGGTTACTAAAATCTCCATAAGGAGCGATCTCAAGAGTATAAATCGGATTTTCCCAGGGGTCATTATCGGTTGAAGGTGTCCATGAAAATAACGGTGTAGCTACATTAAGAATTTCATTATCAACCGGAAGTAAAAGGTTGAA
>JAUXGM010000089.1 GCA_030622125.1 bacterium
AATAAGAAAAACGGTAACCTCAGGTAAAAAACTTATTGTGGGAATAAACTCAAGGTTTTTAGTTACCAGGCCAATAAATGTCGCCGGGGTGCCTGGAACCCCTGAGTTTGAAAGTGCATTAGATAAAGCAATGACAGAAAGTTTTACAAATCATCCGAGAGAAACGATCCAAACTTCTTATGAGGTACTGACGAAGGGGGACGGTGAAACACCTTCGAATGTTCTTATATCAGCAGCAAAGGTTGTAGCCATCAATTTTTATAAGGATATAATCAATAGACTTGGTTATAAATTGACCATTGTAGACGGTGTGCCCTTTGCACTTAGCAATATCGCTAAGCATGTAAATTCAATGGATAAAGATTTCCAAAAGTTGAATAAAGAAGAAAAAAATTACATTCATATTGATATCGGTTATAATAATCTCAATATCATCGGAATTAAAGCCGATACCCCTGCTGTATTTAAAGGATCTTTTGATTTTTGCGATCATAATGTAATAGAAGTGATAAAGCAAAACGAAGGTCTTTCCACTGATCAGGAGGTCTATAAATCAAAATATGAAAAGTTCGATGAATTATTGTCTGCAAAAGAAAATGAGAAAGCGGATGTAAAAAGAGATGTTCTCAGCAAATATTTCAAAAACTACTTTAGTGGTCAAACGATAAGTCTTGTCAGTGAGATCGAAGAAGTAATTTCTCAAATGGACCTTAGTAAATCCGAAATAAGGAAAATCTCTCTTTCGGGTGGGGGCTGTTTTTTCCCATTGATAAACCAATTCATACTTTCAAAATTCAAAGATGAAAATGAAAATATTAAAGTTGAATTTCTAAATCCTTTTTTACAAATGGTAGCAAGAAATCCACAAAAAGTAAAGGACACAAAATGGCTTAAATCACTCTATGCAACTGCAACCGGACTTGCTTTGAGAACACTATAAAAGGAGCGTAAAATGCTACAAATAAATTATTTACCTACAAAAAAGAAGGGTTTCAAGTTAGAAGTGAATTATTTTTATTGGGCGGCTGAAGCAGTAGTTCTTTTAATATTCATACTGATTTTTAATGGAGTTCTTACTCACAAGATAAATGCAAAAGAAAATGAGATTAAAACAAAACAAGCAGAAGTGGAAAGGAATAAAGGATTGTTAAAACAGATTAAGGAATTTAGCAATATGCGTGCTGCCCTTGAAAAGAAAAAGAGCATTATAGACGGCTTGAATAATGACAGACAAAAATGGGTAAGAGTAATTGACACTTTATGCAATATTATTCCGGATCAGGTTTGGCTAACTTCTTTTAAAGGAAATCTACAAAGCGTCAATATTTCCGGTTATGGCATAACCATTTTGTATATAAATGAGTTCATAAAAGCACTTCAAACACAGGATAACATGTTTTCTACCATTACATTGAAATACATTTCTTCAGGTAAGGTTCCTGAGATTGCTCAATCAATACATAAATTTGAAATAGATATTACATTGAAAAGTGAGGTGAAAAAATGAAGATATATAGGATTATGGTAATTTTTGTCCTGATGATTTTACCAATTACTATTTTCTCTGAAAATAAAATTGAATTTTCGAAGAAGCGGGGTAAAATCTATATAACCATTGATGTTGTAAATTACCCTGTGAAAAAATTGCTGAAACAGATCGCAAAAGAGAAAAAGATGGAACTTATATTTTCTGCCAATGTGCGAGGCGAATTTACAGGCAGATTTACAAAGGTTCCCGTTGATATGATTTTTGATAAAATTTTAAAATGCAATAATCTTAGTTATGAAAAGTTAGGGAATATTTACAGGGTTGATTCTATCAAGAGTCTTGATGCATATAGACAAAAGATGCTGCAGATACAGGCAACCAACCAGGCTGTCAAGGATCTTGAAACACATATGATCAAGATAAATTATGTTTCTTTGAGTTCCATTTCCAATAATGTTCAAAAATTACTTTCCGACCGAGGTTCCGTAATGTCTGATGAGAGAACAAAAAAGTTGATCGTTACAGATGTTCCGGAAAAATTCCCAATAGTTTATAAATTTATACAGGCAATTGATGTCCCGACTCGACAGGTATTGATAAAGGTAAAATTTGTCCAAATCAATCATTCAAATCTTGAACACATAGAATTTTATTGGTCGGCAGATAATAAAAATACCTCGTCAGCTACCAAGATCACCGGCGGTTCATACACCGGTTCCTCATCTGCATACCCTTCAAGTAATGCAGGTTTACTAAGAATCGGAATTGTAAAGAACTATGTTGAGCTTGAAGGTGTTTTGAATATGTTAGCATCGAATAATAAAGCAATTGTCCGCTCTCATCCCCAAATACTTGCTTTAAATAACGAAGAGGCAAGTATCAATATCGGGAATAAAATTCCTTTGAGAATGGTTGATGAAACAGGCAAGTTAACCACGCAACTTACGAGTGTCGGCACACAAATTCAGGTTACCCCACAAATAACGGCAAACAATCAAATTATATTGAAAATTCATCCTGAGGTTTCATCAATTGCGGGACAATTCGGTTCCGGTGTTTTAATAGATACCAATCAAATTGATACGCAGATAATGTTGAAAAATAAGGAAACAGCAGTTATCGGAGGTTTGGTAAAATCTGAGGATACCAGAACCAAAGCGGGTATTCCGTTTCTATCAGACATCCCGATCATAGGTGCACTTTTTAGATCAAAAGAAACGAGTAAAAATAGAATTGAGATACTAATAATGGTTACTCCTATCATTCAGGAGGGAAACAATGAATAAACAAACAACAAATATTGTTGTTCTTATCGCCATTGCAGTTATTTTTATAGGTGCTTTTTTTATGTTTTCTTATAAGGGCAAAACTGCTAAGATAGCTGAATTGAGTGATAAAATAGGACAGCTTGATAAGAAATTGCAAGAAGCTGAAGAGAATAAACAGAAACTCCAACTTCTTAAAAGAGAAATAGAAGATCTTAAGCTTGCTTTAAAATATGCAAGAGAGAAGTTGCCGTCCGAAGAAGAAATAACCCTTCTTTTAGATAATATTAATAAGCTCGGAACAATTGAAAGTAATATTTCTATTACATCCTTCAAACCTTTAAATAAAATTACGCGAGAAATTTACTATGAAAAGCCATACAGTATGAAAATATTCGGTAGTTTTCATCAGATCGCCACATTCTTTAACAAGATCGGGAATCTTAATCGAATCATTAATATTGATAAACTTTCCATTAGCCCGTCAAAGGGGAATTTTGAAGCGGTAAGTCTTGAATTAAAAACATATATTTACAATGACCCTTCTGTTACAGGGGGTAAATCAGGTTCTAACAGGGGGACCAGATGAAAAAGATTATTATTTATGCTATTACGGTAATATTTATACTTTTTGCATTATTTTCTTGTGGGTGTCGGAAAGAGAAAGAAGAGCAACCCACCACCAGAGCTCATCGCAGCCAGAAAGTTATTACTGAACCGAAAGAGGAAAAAGAAGATCTTGAAAACGAAGTCAAGTATGTCTATGAACCAAATGGAAGACGTGACCCGTTTAAACCGATATTAAGTTTTCAAAGTAAGGTCGATATTGACAAGATCAAGCTTGTTGGATTTGTAACAAATAGTAAAGGAAAGATCAAAGCAATAGTAGAAGACGAAACAGGTAATTCGCATTACCTAAGCGAAGGTGATTTTTTGGGACAGGCAAAGGTTGTATCTCTTGATATTAAAGAAAAAAAACTAATATTTGAGATACAAAAAGATTACTATACAACAAAAAAAACTCTTCAATTGGAGGCATCTAATGAATAAAAAAACATTTTTAATATTGCTTTTTATTCTATTTTTTACTGTTGGGTATGGAGCTAATATAAGTAAAATTGATTATCAAACTCAGGATGACGAAGAAAGAATTTCAATAGAAACGGACAAAGCGGTAAAATATGAATGTTACCCTCTAAATGATATTTCAATTATAATAATAAAAGATTCTATTCTTTCCGACGAAGTGAGTTTAGAAGGAGAAGGTAAACTTATCAAAACGGTAAATGCCTTTCAATTTACTACCGACCCCACAAATAGCATTGCAATATTGTTACAACATGCAAATCCGGTTCATTATGAAATTGACAAAAATGGTTTCGGAATTATTTCGGGTAGTGAAGAATATCCTGATCAACCTGAAAATATATTTAATATCGCGAAGGAACGATATAGAAATAAACTTTTTGAGATCGCAGAGGAAATGTTTGCGGTTGAAAAATATGATGAGGCGACAGTTATGTATAATTCCATTTATGGAGATAATTTCTATGTTCCTTTATACATAATCAATCAGGTTAGAATGGAACTTAAAATGGAACCGATTAAAGTAGAGGAAGTTGTCAAAGCGGAAATACCGGCGGAAGAGATTGTTGAAGAAGAACCGGTAGAAGAAATTATAGAGGAAGAAGAACCTACAGAAGTTGTTGTAGAAGAAGAAGAACCGGTAGAAGAAATTGTCAAAGTGGAAACACCGACAGAAGAGATTGTTGAAGAAGAAATCCCGGAAGAAGTTGTAGAAGAAGAGCCGGTAGAAGAGATTGTGGAAGAAGAACCGGTAGAAGAAATTATAGAGGAAGAAGAACCTACAGAAGTTGTTGTAGAAGAAGAACCAGTGAAAGTTTTAAATATTATAAGCGAAATAGCTCTTTTACCCGAGAAGGAAATGACTCGACTTCAGATAGTTGCAGACACAAAATTAATGTATGAATTTAGAAAAAATGACAAGGCAGCATCAATAGAGATAAAAATACTGGATGCTAAATATGAATATGAGGCACCACAAAAAGGTGGCTATATAAAAGCAATAAGTGGAAATCAGCAAAATGATAATTATATTATTAATATTGCTTATGTCAAAGACGCCGACATTTCTATTTTTCCCATTGATAATATTATTGAGTGCGATATTCTAAGACCCATTCAAAAGGTTGCAAAAGAGAAGAAAAAATATGTTCAATTTGAGACCCCTAAGGAGAAAACGAAAACTTTAACAACAACAATTCCTGTTGGGAAAAAATATCGTGGACTTTCAAAGATATCCTTGCATCTAAAGGAAGCGAATTTAACATCCTTATTAAGACTTATTTCTATGGAGACAAAAATTAATATTTATTCTGATCCCGGAATTACCGGAAAGATCACTATTGATATTGATAACCAACCATGGGAACCGACACTTGATGTTATACTGAAAAATTATGGACTGACAAAAGAATGGGAAGGTAAAAAAACGATCCGAGTTACCAATTTTGATCGACTTGCAAAAGAAAAGGAAATGGCAAAAAAAGCATTGGAAACAGAGCAGGATTTGGATCCGTTGGTTACAAGAATTTATCAGTTAAGTTTTGCACAGGCAAATTCAATTATGGGATATCTTAAACCACCGTTACTTTCCAAAAGAGGAACTACGGATTTTAATCAAATGAATAATATTCTTATCGTTAGAGATACACAGAAAATATTAAACAAAGTAGATAGATTTGTGAAAGAGCTTGATGAAGAAACAAGACAGGTTAATATTCTTGTAAGAATTTACCGATTAAATAATATTTCTTCTGAAACGATAGGAGTCAATTGGAGGATGAATAATAGTCCGTCGGCTACGGATATTTCTGCATCCGGAGGTGTAAATTTAGGGTCATCAACTCCTTCATTTACACAAAGCATGGGAATGACATCTGTTTTTTCTCCAACTCAAATAGCAAATATAAACCTTTCCCTTTCCGCCCTTATGAGTAAAAATCAAGTGGTATTAGAAAGTTACCCGAATATTACTACATTAAACCATCAAACCGCAAGTATTATTATAGGACAAAAGGTTCCGATAACTATGCTTGACGAAGCAGGAAATACAATTACCCAATTAACAACAGTTGGAACAAAAATAAGAGTTACTCCACATATAAATGCCGATGGAAAAATAATACTAAAAATACATCCGGAGATAAGTAATTTAGCAGGGGTTGTTGCAGGGCTGGTCAATATTGCAACAAGTGAAGCGAATACTACCTTAATTGTAGATAATGGTGATACGGCAGTTATAGGTGGATTAGTAGAATATAGAAAAACAAAGACAAAAGGTTTTATCCCGTTATTAGGAAAGATACCGTTATTAGGACTTCTTTTTCAAAAACATGATACATCATTGAACCAGGGAGAAATTTTAATCTTTGTAACTCCAAAAATAGTGGAGTAATAATATGCCAATATATCTTTATAAATACAAATTAAAAGATGGAAAAAAAAGATCGGGTGAGTTAACTGCTGATAATCCCGAGGAAGTTAGAAAAAAACTGAATCGTACAAATATTGTTCCGGAAAGCGTTAGCATTAAAGAGAAATCAAAATTTAACGCCGAGATAAATCTGCCGACAATTGAAATAATAACCCCGGCGGATGTTGCTATTTTTACAAGGCAATTTTCAGTTTTGTTGGATGCGTCGGTTGAATTAACAAGATCTTTTGATATTTTAGCTAAGGAGATCGAAAAAAAGAAATTTAAAGCGATTCTGATGGATATTAAGGAGAGAATAGAAGGCGGAACACCGATAGCACAAGCATTGGGAGCATATCCAAAGCATTTTGATACCTTATATGTCAATATGGTTGCGTCCGGCGAGCAAAGTAGTAATTTGCCGCAAGTATTTGCACGTCTTGCCGATTATATGGAAAAATCGGAAGAGATTAAACACAAGGTAAAAAGTGCAATGACCTACCCTGTAATTGTTGGTATTGCCGCAGTTGCTATGGTTACTTTTATGTTAACAAGTGTTATACCTACATTTAAGGAGATGTTTGAAGATATGGGTGGGAAGCTTCCGCCTCCAACTCTATTTTTATTTAATGCAAGTGACTGGACAAAACATAATTTTGTATTTATTATTTTAATCGTTGCTGCCCTTATAACCGCCCACATCGTTATGAAAAAAAAGGTTGATAAGTACGATTGGTTCCTTAATTTTCTTGCTTTAAAAATTCCGGTCGCCGGTAATATTACGATTAAAACTGCTATGGCACGTTTTTCAAGAACGCTTTCCACATTAATGGATTCCGGACTTGATCTTCCGGAAGCACTTAAAATAAGCTCTAAAACTACCGGAAATAGATTGTATGAAGAGGCAATTATGGAGGCAAGAGAAGCCGTAATGGGTGGACAGTCCCTTACAATGCCGCTTAAAGAAGCAAAGATATTTCCGGGTATGATGCTTCAAATGATCGATGCCGGTCAGGAAGCAGGTAAGACAGGTGAACTTTTAACAAAGGTTGCGGATTTTTATGAAAGTGAGGTTGATGTTGCAGTTGAGGGATTGATGTCTGCACTTGAACCGATTATTATGCTTGTTCTCGGTAGTGTATTGGGTTTCATTGTTATAGCAATGTTTGCACCTATCTTGACAATGGCAACCTTAGCTTAAAGATCGTAAAATTAAAAAAAATAATCAATCTTATTCTGTTAATAATAATCATCGTTTTCCCGTTTGTAAATAAACCAATTCTTTTCATCTTAATTTCAGTTATATTTGTAATAATAAACATAAAAAACATTTCATTAAAAACCACCGATATACCTTTCTATCTCTATTTTGTATTTGTTTTAATTAATATTATTTATACAAAAAATATTGATGATACATTGATATTTGGTTATTTACTGTTATTTATTATTTTAGTTAGGGGACCAATAGAAAAAACAGATAAAGAAAATTATGAAAAAATTTTCTTTGCTGCAGGAATTTTTTTGATTATATATGGTATTTACCAGAGATTTATTCTTTATCCGCGTTTGGAGGTTTTTCTTCAGACTGTTGAAAGCCCTATCATTGATATAGGAAATTATACAGCGTACATTAAAAGACATAGGATACTTGGTTTTTATATTTCTCCTAATATATTTGCCATCATACCTTTGATGTTTACATATAATTATCTTAAAAAATTAAGACTCGGTTACATTCTATTTACCATTACATTCTTGATAATGCTCTATCTAACACGTTCTTTTAATTTAATTATATTTTTCACCATTTTATTATTTTCATGTATTAAACGAAAATACTGGAAGCTTATTATTATTTCAATAACGGTTGTTATTATAATTCTATTTTTAAGTAGAAGGTCGAGTTTTCAGGACGGGTCCATCGCCAACCCTATTAAAATGCGTATAAAAAATTATCATTCGGCAGTTAATATCTTTTTTAGAAGTCCATTTATAGGACACGGAATATCAAGTTTCAAAGATCTTTATCCAAAATTTAAAATAAAGGGGAGTAATGATATAAAATATACCCATAATATTATTTTACAGCACCTTTGCGATGGAGGGGTAATATTTTTACTTCTCTTTTTATATCTGATCTACACAATCTATAAAAAACTTCCAGCCAATGAAAGATACTTTCCAACAGCAATACTTGTTCATAATTTATTTTCATTTTCATTTTACTCTTCATCGGTTTTCCTTCTTTTTTTT
Organism: bacterium; assembly: GCA_030622125.1. Classification (GTDB taxonomy): domain Bacteria; phylum AUK180; class AUK180; order AUK180; family AUK180; genus JAUXGM01. The sequence goes on from JAUXGM010000089.1 coordinate 8,507, forward strand.
GTATACTACTAT
>JAUXGM010000152.1 GCA_030622125.1 bacterium
AACCACCGCACCAATATATGGAGCGGGGTAAACTCGCACCTCACAACTATTAAAAGTACGTCCCGCCTGTTTTCTGAATTTAATATTTTTTTACCAACCTCTAACCTCCAACTTCTAACCTCTGTATTTTTCTTATTTCCTTTGTCTATATTGTTCTCGGGTAGGTTATCGTTATCTAATGAAGAATCCGGGACACACCTCAACAAAAAAAATCAGTTTGATGAGGTATGTCCCTCTTTTTATGGGGTGCTGTGATTCACTGTTTTTTTACTTCCTCTAATCTTTAAAACTTATAAATCTTGTTTTATTGGCAATAATTATTTTTTTTATTTTTTTTTCAAAAAACACTTGACATTTAATATTTTATTTGATATAATACAAAAATTTGCTTTTAGGAGGATATATGAGAAAAGCAGTAGGTATTTTTTTGTTAGGTTTAGTTTTTATGTTTGGGTGTTCACAAATGAATACACCAACAGTGCCATCATCATCTAATGATGAAAATGTAAAGATTGCAGTAGCAAATGCCACGGCAACGGAACCCGTTATTGATGTAAAGGTTTCTGTAAATAAAACTTACTATGAGATAGGTGAGCCGGTGGAAATTACAGTTGAAAATTTCGGTGATCCAATTACTGCATGGTTAACCGGTGGTTGTGATCAATTATTGGATTTCTACAAGATTGAATCTGATTCATTAAGGCAGCTAAGGCTTGTTGACCCAAATTGTATTGGCAATTGCATGATGTACCCAGTTCCTTTAAATACAGGGGAATCGCACACTGGCTCTTGGGATCAATTGTTTTATGGATTTTATTCAACAACAGGAAATTTAGATCCAAATGACTTAGTTTTAGGTCCAGGTCTACCAGATCTACAACACGAAATCAAAGACCCTGGTGAAGACTTTTCTACAGGGTTAACCAATCCAACAAGTGTTCCGGCAGGATATTATTTTGTAAATTTACCGTATTATGAAGGATTACATGATCTTACTACTAGGTATGAATCACATTCACAGATATTCTCGATCGGTATTCCACCGGAGGATACAACAGATTTAGCAGACGCTTATATTGAAAATATTCCCGCAGATGTTTTTTCTGGTGATCAAGCAGAGCAACAGAGAAATGCTTTGTCGGAGAAATTGGCTGAGGTACAAGCTCTAATTGATGCCGGTGATTATTCTACAGCATTGGATAAATTACAACATGATATAAGACCAAAAACAGATGGTTGTTTTGGCGGAAATCCAAATAACGATTGGATTACAGATTGTGAAACTCAAGAAATGTTGTTAAATATCATAGATTGTATGATTGCTCAGATTCAGGAATTATTATAATTTTATAATAATATTGGGAAGGGGATTTCTTCCCCTTCCCTATTTTTTTTCAGTAAAATTTCCATTTTTACAATAAACATAATTATAATATAGCACGTTAAAGTTCATGGATTCCCTTGGTTGCACATTGTTATCGGGTGGTCTATCGTTATCTAAGGAAGAATCCGGGACACAGTCTTGGGACACACGATGCAAGCAACGAATGTCCCGCTTGTTTTCTGAATTTAATATTTTTTTTCTTCACTATTTACTATTAACGATTTACTATTCACTGGTTTTAATATTATTTTTAATCTGTCAAATCTGTCTAATCTGTGGTTAATATTCTTATTTAAATACTGGATTCTTCTTGTGGACAGTCGTCGTCATTTTAGGTGTAGATACCGAAAACAATAGGGATATCCCTTTCCGAAGGGAAGAGTGTCCCGTCTAATGAAAGAAAATTCCCGTCATTCTAAATCCTGTGTTATTAGTGGTTTAGAATTTCGCAAATGCCTCATATTTTTTACTTGACTTTTCTTGAATATTTTGTTATAACTCATCAAAAGCAAAAACGGTTAAGTTAAGGTTAAAGATTTATAACCTTAAATGGGAGGAGAAATGAAGCTTTTAGAGATCAAAAAAATCGCAAAAAAGATGGGGATAGTTCCAACAAAAATGCAAAAAACGGAACTGATTCGTGCTATTCAGGAAAAAGAGGGACATACACCCTGTTACAAAACCAAAACAGAATGCGGGCAAATGGATTGTATGTGGCGAAAGGATTGCCTATCGTAACTATTTATTATTTACATCTATTTATATACATTCCACAATTACTACCGATTTGATTTTCTTCAAGTTCACCGATACTCAAAATTGTGTCGAATCCGAATTTTTTAAAATCTGTAACCAATGATCCAACATTTTCATAAAAATCATTTTTCGAGGTAAGATTATTTTTTTCCGCTTTAAATGTGGGATTTATAGGGGTTATTTTTATTAAAAATTTTTCCGGAGAAAAATACATAGCAATTATTTTCGGTTGGACAATAGAATAATTATTTATTGCGAAATTTAAGGTGATTTTTCTACCGCCGACATCATAAAACTTTTCTCCATAATTTGATATTTTATGAAAATCCCATTTTTTAATTGGGATCAACTTATCTCTTTGTTTGGCATCAGTTGAATGAATGGAAAATTGTAATTGAAAATTTTTCATATAAAGATCCCTTTTTATCGTTAGTAATTTGTTAAAAAAATCATCGGTTCCACAAGGAGCAATTGTTGAAATGCACGGTATCAAATTAGGTGTATTATAAATTTCAGGAAGCCGGTTCAGCACCTCTAAAACATTATTATTTAATGACGGCTCACCCATTCTTGCAAACTGTATCTTAATTTTTTTTACAGGAATGTTATCTGAATTAAATCTTTTTTTTACCATAAAATCAATTTGTTTCAATATATCATCAACTGATATTTTTCCCTCATAATTTCCACCTGCATCGCAAAAAAGACAATTTACGGGACATCCATAAAGAGTTGAAACGATAAGTACCCATTTTTCCTCTATTGTCCGAGGCGGCTGAATTGATTCAACAAATTCAAGTAATTTATCATCATCTGTTTTTGCAACATAAACCATTGCAAGATCATCTCTTCCATAACTTCTTATAACCTTCATTCTTTATCTCCATACAATTTTCTTATGAACATAGCTGTTTTTATACCATCACCAACGGCAATGGACAGTTGTCTGAAAATATCATTTTTTACATCACCTACAAAAAATAATCTTTGATTCTTCATAAATTCTTGCCTTTTCTCTTTAGAAATATTTTTTAGAAAACCAAGATTTTGTTTTCGTCCAATGGCACATAAAATAAAATCAATATCTAATCCCTGCCTATTTCCATTGTTCTCAATTTCAATAAATTTTTTAGAATTCACATTGATCTCGGCATTTTTAAAGTAATGTATTTTTTTATTTTTCATTACTCTTTCAAACAAAAGGGGCAGGCATTTTGTATCTGTTCCTCGATTAAGGATATAAATCTCATTTTTCTTTGAAAGATTTAAGGCATAATCAAATGCGACATCACCCGAACCGATAATTGCAATCTTTTTTGATTTATATTTAAAAAGTTCCTGCACATTATAAAAAATCTCTTCCGGATATTTTTTTTCTAATGCCATAAGGTGTTCTGGGATTGTTCCACTTGCAACGATCAGGATATTAAATTCATATTTTTTCTTGTTTGTTTCTACTTTAAAAATTTTATTCTTATAATTCACATTTATTACATTTTCATATCTAATATCTAATTTGTATTTTTCAACGGTCTTTTTCAAGATTTCAACAAAATCTATTCCACTTATTCCATTCAAAAATCCCGGATAATTTTCAATAAGATTTGCATTAACTACAAGTCCACCAACATTACCTTTTTCAAATATTATTGGATCAAACCCCGATCTTTTTAACTGAAATGCAGTAGCAATTCCAGCTGGTCCACCACCAATAATGCAGATTTTTTTATTCATTTTTTTCATAAGTTTTTTTTACACTGCTTATGATTTCAGTTGTTAGAACCGGTAGTGCAAAACCATGCGATAAATTCAACAAGGTTGCTCGATGAAATTCTTCATTATAGGTTGCGGTTCCATCAATGATAAAAAATATTTCATAGCCTCGTACAAATCCGGATCGGCTGGTTGTCTCACAACATAAATGTGTCATAACACCGGTAATGACCAATTGTTTTACATTATTTCGTTTCAAAATTTCTTCGAGATCGGTCTTATAAAAACTATCATATTGGGTTTTTTCTATAATTATATTAGCGTATGCATTTAGATTTGGAATAATTTCACTAAAATTATCATCCTTTTTTATAATATCTTTCCACCACCTACCCATATTTTTACTATTATTTTCATTGTTAATATGCCTTGTAAAGATCACAGGTCTATTATGAGCATTCATAAAATTGATCAATAATTTAATATTCTTTATAATAGCACTTGCAGATGGTATAAAAGCATGTGAGTTTTTATCTAAAAAATAGTTTTGCATATCCGATACAAGTAATGCACTATGGGAAATATCGAAGTTATTATTATGTTTTTTTCTAAGATCAATAATTGTTCCCAAAAAAGATTTGGATATTTCAGTAATGTTTTTTTCAGTAAAATAATTACTTTTTTTCATAATTTTTAACCTTGTTATTAAGATACAAAATATTTCAAAAAAAATCAACAACTGGGCGTGACATTCTAAAGGAAGTTGATAAGGAAATAAGTTGATAAGTAAAGAAAAAAAACGTAGAGGCACGGCATGCCGTGCCCATTTAGAGCACCAGACAACAGTCACCAGGTCACCAGTCAAATACAATTCAAAACCGGTCTTGGTTTGTCATTCCTGTGAAAACAGGAATCCATCTTTTCTTATTGTTTTTCACTTTTAGTTTTTAGTTTATTTTATGGAGTTTAGTATTCTGATTTTCATCGGGAATACTGGGGCATTATGATGGATTTATCAGCCGATTATTCAAACCCCGATTTTTCGGGGAGAATCTATATTATCTCACCGCAGAGACGCAAAGAACGCAAAGAAAGAAAAATTCAGAATTTAAGTAAGAATATTAACCACAGATTAGACAGAT
>JAUXGM010000050.1 GCA_030622125.1 bacterium
TACTAAATCACTTTTCATTAAATCTTTTTTTTAAGTAGAAAATTGATTTTCTAATAATTAAAAAGATTTCGAATAATGAAATTTCATTTCATAACTGAAAATTTAAAGATGAATTTTAAAGATTTTTCTGATTTTAATAATTTTAATCTGTCAAATCTGTCTAATCTGTGGTTAATATTCTTACTTTTATGGGTGAAAAGAAATTTCTGTTGTTCTAAATCCTGTCTTATTGGGGGTTTAGAATTTCGCAAATGGCTCACAATTTTCTTTACATACACTTCCATTGAGGTTTCGCAATGACACTATTTTTACCGTCATCCTGAACGAATGTGAAGGATCTACATTAGATTCTTTCCGATAAATTGAAAAATCGGAATTTGAATAATCGGTCGCTTTACTCCTTCTGAATGACCCTGATCAAGTACGGGGTAAACTCCAAGGGGGGGCTCTGAATGACTAAAAGAGGACTGTCATTATCGGGTACCCATTTTCATGAGGACAGGCCCGACCCGATAATCCATTTTTTGTTTTCCGGATTCCTACCTTTTACCTTTTTACTTTTTTACTTTTCTACTATCTTTACCGTGCGAAAACCAACACCAGCGTTACTAACTGAAGGCTTAAGGTAGTAGCGATAAGCACACCGGCAATAGTAGGCATAGTTGAACCAGCCGCCGCCACGACGGACACGGTACGAGCCCGATGATGGTCCTTTAGAATTATTTTTCGGAGAGGATTTGTAGTATCTCTTAGCATACCAATCGGAACACCATTCCCAGACATTCCCGCTCATGTCATAAATACCATATTCGTTTGATTTCTTTTCACCTACGTAATACGTCTTTGTCCCTGCATTCTTCAGATACCAACCAACATCTTTTAGATCATTGCTCCCGGAATATTTGTAAGATTCTCCGCCTCTTGCAGCCTTCTCCCATTGTGCCTCCGTAGGCAAAGACATGCCGGCCCACTTGCAATATGCAACAGCATCATACCAATCTACATTCATAACAGGACGAGTTCCTCGCCCCCAACCGGCGTCAGTTGGTTTATTTCTCCCGGTTTCACTACAAAATCTGTCATACTGCTCAAAGGTGATCTCATATTTACTTATAAAATATCCGTCCAAATAAACCGTATGAACAGGCTTTTCATTACCATGTTTATTTGAGCCCATTGTGAATTCACCAGCAGGAATATAAATCAATATTGAACCGTCTTTTTTATTTTTGTATTCCTTATAACCTTTTTTATTTGTTTCTATGTATGTAGGTTCCGGCGGTATATTTGCAGGGGTACTATCTTTAATGATCTTTGTTAAGGTTTTTTCAATTTCACTACCAGTCATCTTAGATGCAATTATCTCTATTGCCTCCAACAATCCTTCCTTGCCTCCGGTTACTTTTTCCGATTCTGCTTTTTCTATCTCTCCGGTTTCGATGTTCAACATTTTAATATTTAACAGATAAATGCTTCCGATTGCTCCCAAAGTTCCTGTGAAAATCTTTGAAACACCAAGCATTTGTCCCATTTGGACAACACATTCCTGACTTGTGCAACCGGATTGCTGAAAATTCTGTTCTTTTAATATTGCTTCCATATTTTCCCTTGTAACCATAATGTACCTATCGGTATTGAAAAGTTGAGTTCTAAGGTAGTCGGAAAGCATTGCTGCAATATCTTTAGAAACACCTTCCTTTGCCTGAAGATCAACTACCGCCACAGCCGGTTTTGCTTTTGCCGTATCAGCGAACAGATTAGCAGAAAATAAAAAAAATGTAACTGAAATAAAAATAACAAGGAATTTTTTCATCATTCTCTCCATTAAATAAATTATACAACTTTTTTAGAAAAAAGGCAAAATCAAATAAAAACTTGACTTTAAAATTTTAAGTGGTAAAATAAATACATAAAAAATGTTAATTATGGAAGATCAAACTGAAAGTTAAAAGAAATCATAGATGTTATCTGAATAAAATTAGGAGGCTGTTATGGTTACAATAAGAGCATTTAAAGGTTACAGACCAAAAAAGGGATTGGAAGATAAGGTTGCATCATTTCCTTATGATGTAGTAAATTCCAAAGAAGCAAAGGTTATTGCAAAAGGGAATCCAATTTCATTTCTACATGTGGTTAAGCCTGAGATCGATCTACCGGAAAATATCGACCTATATAGTGAACAAGTTTATGAAAAAGGTGCTGAAAATCTGAGAAAATTCATTAAAGACAGTATTCTATTACAGGATAATAAACCGATGCTCTACATATACAGTCAAAGAATGGGAAATGTTTTTCAAACCGGGATTGTTTGTCTCGCATCCTCTATTGAATACGATGAAGGGAAGATCAAAAAACATGAACATACAAGGGTGGTAAAGGTAAAGGATAGAACAAGGCATGTAATCACTCAGGGAGCACATTCCGGACCTATCTTTTTGACCTATAAACATAGCGATGAGATAGATAATATCATTAAAAATATTCAAAAGAACGAACCCGAATACGATGTAACATTTGACGATGGCATTGAACACATCCTCTGGGTTGTTAGGGATGATGAGATCATCAACAAAATAATATCTGAATTTAATAAGATCAATGCACTTTATATTGCAGACGGGCATCATAGAAGTGAATCGGCGGTTGAAAATTACAGAAGAACCAAAACACCGGAAACAGAGGGCTTTTTATCCGTTTTATTTCCGGATAGAGAGCTCTATATAATGGATTATAACAGAGCGGTAAAAGACCTTTACGGTGCTGCAAAAGAGGATTTTTTTGATAAAGTAAAAGAAAAATTTGAGATCATTGATGGTGAATCGGATTGGGACGGAAAGTCAAAAGAAAGGCACAATTTCGGAATGTATATCGATGGGAAATGGTATCATTTAAAGGCAAAAAAAGAATTTATCAATGAAAATGATCCCGTTGAAAAGCTTGATTCTTATATTTTACAGAATAATCTCCTCAATCCTATTCTTGGTATTGATAATCCGAGAACGAATGAAAGGATCAATTTCATTGGAGGAATTAGAGGAATGAAAGAGTTAAAAAGGATCGTTGATAATGGAAATTTTAAGGTCAGTTTCTCAATGTTCCCCATCTCTATTCAGGAACTTATGGATATTGCCGATGCAGGAAAGGTTATGCCGCCGAAATCAACCTGGTTCGAGCCTAAATTAAGAAGCGGCTTTGTAGTGAATGTTTTTAGGAAATAGGAGCAAAATATGAAAAAACAATTCGTTTTATTTTTGGTATTCTTTTTTGCAACGAGTATTTTTGCAAATGTAAGAATGGATTCAATGCTTTTACAAAATGGTGAATTAAAGGATATGATGGGAGATTATCTTTATTCTCCCACATTTTTTCCTGAACAAAATATGATCATATATTTCGGTAATGGGGATAATACATATATAAATGAAAATACTGTATTTACCGAGACCAATAATTGGAGAAATAATGATATTTTAAAGACAACAGATAATAATTACCTTTTTAATTTTTTATTCCTTAAAAAAATGAAGAATATTGTTTTCGGTTTAAATTATAAACCAATTTTACAAGGCTATAAAAACGATGTGATAACAAAAAGGTATTCAAAAATTATGTCTATATATTTGACTAATGAAGAAGATATAAACTCAATAGATCTGTTTTCGCATGAATTAAATTTATCCGGTGCAATGAATATGGAAAAATTCAATGTCGGGATTAGAATGGGAATGATCTATGGTAAAGAGGAAACAAAATATAATTTTTATGATATTCTTGATTCCAGTAACGATATAGATGATGATTTATTGGATAAAAGTTTTAATTTTATATTATCTCCAGATATACTTTTTAAATTGAGTTTTGGGAAAATATTGGCATCTTTCAATATACAATCAATTTCAGTTCAAAGCGATGAGAATTATAATGATGGTGGTGGAAATAGTTATTTTATAAATTATAAAGAAACCGGAACGAATTTTATGCCGAAATTATTTTTTAGCAATATGTTTTCATTCGGCATTATTAGATTCGGACTTACTTTTGGAAGTGAAAGTTTAAAAAGAAAGTATGGCTATTCTGAACCGGAATTTACATGGGAATATTCCAATAAAACAAGCGGTGTAACTTCATTTATTACTTTGACAAAAGAATATAAACATTCGCTGATAACCGGTGGTTTCAGGATTCTCTCCACAAAAAACACTGAATTATACAAATATGATCCGGACACTACAAATGCCACGACTTTTCAAGATCATACCAATACAAATAATGCAAGCGGGTTTACTTTGATACTTGCCTTTGAACAGCAATTGAATGACTTCATGACATTTTTTGGCGGAGTTAATTGGAATGCTTCAAATAATTTAACATCAAATACTCTTGTAAAGGATGAAACAGGTGCTATGATAAGTAATGATACTGATAAATTACAAACACCGAGTTTTGATTATGGTTTAGGAATTTCTTTTAAGATATGGAGTATTGGCAGCTTGAATTTTTCTATCTCAAATATTGCACAAGGGTTTGGTAATTTGGATGATAACATAGATGAATTGGCATTAAATAATATTAATACTTCAAATGAGAAGTGTTTTACATTCTATTTTGATTTTTTAAGATAGAAAAACAGTATTTAGTATATCGTATACAGTATACCGTATTCCGTATTGAGTAAATAGGAATGGAATTACTTAAACTCAGTACGAAAAACTTAGTACTTAATACGATTGCTCCTTGGATCTTTGATTGATTTTAATAAAATGGAGGAAGAAATGGTAACAAAAAGTTCTTTTGCATTTAAAATTGTAATTATTGCATTATTATTGTTCTTTGCAGGTTGTGCTACAGTGAAAATTTCAGAAATAAAAGATGATCCGCAAAAATTCAAGGATGTTACCGTTAATGTTAACGGTAAAGTGGAAAACTCAATTAAGCTTGCAGATTATAATATAATAAAACTCATAGATGATGATGAAAATTCAGTAATTGTTATCAAATATAATACATTGCCGGAGATTGGGAAGAAAGCTGTATTAGAAGGGAAGGTAAAGGTCTATCATATACCCCTCATAGATAAGAATATTTATTATATAATGGGAGAGACCGCCGGAAAAAATCTTAAGAAATTACAAGATGAAAAATCAACAGAATTCAAACAATTCATGCAGGAATTAATAAAGAATATTAAAGAAATATCCAATGATGAAAATAATTAAATATTTTGTTTTTCTTTTTTCATTTTTATTATTCGGGATAAATGTTTATTCTGTAAATTTTTGGGACTCTTTAGATATTCCTTTTCGTTATAAATTAGGAATATCCACATCTTCAATAAAAACAATTTCTTCTTCGGTTGAATTTATGCATACATTTTCTCTAAGCTTTGATTTTTTATATAAATATAATTTAGATATAAATGCTTATATTTTTCCAGCGACCTATATTTCCGATTCGGTTTTTACAAAAAATGGTTCTAATTTCATTCCATATTTGTATAAGAAAAATATCTGGTCAATTTCAATTGGCTATTATTCCAAAATTTCAGAGAAGACCTATTTTCTACTTGGGGCAGGCATTGGATATTCAAAATACAGGTACACTAATTCTTATGGAAATATAGTATATATTTTTAAGAATAACGATTATATACCCAATGGAATAATTGATAATGCCTTCAATAAATATTTTATGAAATATGAAATTAAAGTAGCCATAAAATATTATTTTACCGAACGACCCCGCCAAGATGCCGGTGTGGAAATACTTTATAGACATAGTTCTATTTGGGAAAAAAATGAGGATGTGATTTTTTTATCCATATATATAACCTTAAATCCAATTGGTTGTTTATGCTGGCTTCCAGTTTAATAGGGGGACGGTGGCATAAAAGAAGTTTTGAGTGATGAGTTTACCCCGCACTAAATATTGGTGCGGTGGTTGTGAGTTTAGTTGTAAGAAAAAAAATGCTGGATAAATAATGAAGAATAAAATAAAGATAGATTCTTCGCTACGCTCAGAATGACGGATCTTCTTTGTTTTTGCATTCCCCATTCACTCATTCACTCATACACCCATTTCCTTCTTCATAGATTCTTTGATCGTGAAGCCTGTTCTGAGTGAAACGAAGAGCTCCCTCGAATGACGGGAAAAAAAATTTGCATTTTCCTGAATTTTTGTTATAATTTAAAATGATTACAATTGAAAGTTATTGCAAAAGGAATCTTATCTTATCTGTATTAAAGTTTATCCTTCTCCCCTTTTCATTTATCTATCTTTTAGGATTTTATCTTAAAAAATTGATTACAAAAAAGTATCATTTAAAAAATGCCGTTGTAATTGGAAATATAACAATGGGTGGAACAGGTAAAACACCAATAACTATAATGCTTGCAAATTATTTTAAAAATTCAGTAATTGTAACAAGAGGATACTCAGGGAATTTTGAAGGAATAATTACAGATAAAAAAATTTCCGATGGATATTCCGATGAAACTCTGTTATACATTGATAAAACGGAGAAAATACCGATAGTCGTTGGGAAAAATAGGATCAAATTATTAAAAGAAAAAAAAATTTATAAAGATAATATTTTAATATTTGATGACGCAATGCAATATTTTCCTCTTGTTCCGGGAATAACCATCTGTCTCATAGACGGCAATTGTCCGTTCGGTAATAATTTTGTTATACCGTCAGGTATTTTAAGAGAGCCCATTTCAAGATTAAAAAAATGTGATATTGTTTTAATTAAAGATATAAAGGGATTAAAAAATAATGCTTTAAAAAGGATTAAAAAATATAAAAAGCCAATCTTTGGTTTTAAATATAAGAATATTGGGATATTTAATCTTAAAACGGATAAAAAAATAGAACCACCCGAAAAGGTAATCGCATTTTGCTCCATTGGAAATCCCAATTCATTCAAAGAGAGTCTATTAAAAGAGGGTATTGATATCAAAAAATTTTATAGATTTTCGGATCATTACAAATACAAAGAAAGGGATATAAAAAAAATAAAAGAAGCGAATTTACCTTTACTTACAACGGAAAAAGATGGAGTAAAACTTAAAAAATTAGATTTAAATGATATATATTTTTTAAAAATAGAACCGATGATCGATAATGAAAAGGATTTTTTAAATACAATTGGAGAATTATTTGAAAATAACAATAATTAGATTATCATCTTATGGCGATATAGCCTTAACCGAACCGATATTCAGAGCACTAAAAGAACTTAATTTTCAAACGGTAATTATTGTAAAAAAGAAGTTCTATGATATCGTAAAGAACAATCCATTTATTGATGAGATATTACTTTATGAGGATTTAAGAGCTCTTAATACTGAAAAATTGAAAACGGACTATCTGATCGATCTGCAATTAAATATAGCCTCAAAAACCATTTTAAAAAGGATAAAAGCAGTAAGAAAAGTAAGGATAAAAAAATACTATTTTCAAAGATTCCTTTATGTGAATTTTCACATCAATATTCATTTTCCATCTGTAATAGAAAGGTATAGGCAGGTAATTGAAAAGGCAATCGGAAAAGAGATAAAACTCGAACCTATTGAATTTTTTCCAGCGGAAAGATCAAATTTGAATATTGAAAAACCATTCATAACACTTGCATTGACATCAAAATGGCGGACGAAATCCTATCCCTATCAAAGAGAATTGATCGATCTTATACTTAAATCTACTAAACTTAATATTGCCCTCGTAGGGAAAAATAATATAAAATTAAGAAATAAAAGGTTGATCAATTTAAATACCAATTATCCCATTGATGAAACAGCCGGTATTATTAAAGAGAGTAAATTACTTATCTCTACCGATTCCTTATGGATGCATATAGGAGTAGGACTTGATATACCTACAATAGCAATATTCGGTTCTACAACACCGGAACTTGGATTTATATCTGATTACAATAAACCTAAAATAATTTTGCAAAGAAAATTACATTGCAGACCCTGCACAAAGATAGGCAAAAAAAGATGTCCGCTCGGACATTTTAAATGTATGAAGCTCATAACACCCGAGAAAATACTTAGGGTAATAAAAAATGAATGTAATTGTTAGAGCACCGAACTGGATCGGGGATGCTATAATGAGTTTCCCTTTTATTAAATCACTTATTTTAGAAAAAAATATTGATAAGGTATTTATATTTGCACGCCCGAATATAGCGTCTATATATGAATTACTTGATGAAAAAAAGGTCTCTATTATTTCTGAAATTGGTAAATTTGCATTTTTGAAAAACAGAAAGATCATCCCGAAAAATATTGATATCGCCTTCGTACTGACACCAACCTTTCCGGCAACACTCCCCTTTTTCTTGAGAAGAATAAAAAATATTTATGGATTATATTCTTCTGAAAATAGGATCTTTCTAAAAAACGGGATCAATACAAAGAAAAGATCATTTAAAAAAACACACCTTTTGAATTCCTATCTCGAACTTTTAAAATTGGCTGGCTTTAAGATAAAAAACAGGATACCAAAATTAAAAATAAATAAAGAGATATTAAATAAATTCGGTTTAAAGGAAAACGACTATTTTGTAATTGCACCAGGCGCAAAATACGGGCAGACAAAAAGATGGTCATATAAAAATTATGCCATTTTATCTCAGAATATAATAAATAAAACAAAATTGAGATGTATTATTTTGGGTGGATCAGAAGATAACGAAATAGCAAGAAAAATTAGCACTATTCAACCTAATATTTTGAATCTTACAGGTAAAACTACTATTAAAGACCTATTTTCCGTAATGGCATACAGCAAATTTACCGTTTCAAACGATTCCGGACTTATGCATATTTCATACATAACCGGAACAAAAACTTACGCAATATTCGGTTCAACTTCACCTCTATGGACGGAACCGATTCAAAATGGAACGATTTTTTATTCACACCGTGATTGTTCGCCCTGTTTTAAAAGAAAATGTAAATACGGACATTATGGCTGTCTAACCGACATTAACCCGGATGAAGTATTTAATAAGATCATAGGAGACCTAAAATGAAAAAAGTAGTATTTCTTGATAGAGATGGGACGATAAATGAAGAGATGGGCTATATCAACCATTCGGATAGATTAAGGATCTTTCCCGAAGCAATTGAAGCGGTAAGACTGCTGAATCAAAATAATATCCTTGCGATTCTCTCATCAAATCAATCGGGACTTGCAAGGGGTTACTTTGATGAAAAGGTACTATTTCAAACGCATAAAAAGATGATTGAGATCTTTAAAAAAGGAAATGCTCATTTTGATCTTACATTATATTGTCCATTCTTAAAGGAAGCAGTTGTAGAAAGATATAAAAGGGATCACCCCTGCCGAAAACCAAATACTGGAATGATAGATCTGGCAAGAAAGATATTTCCAATTGATATAAAAAATTCTTACATAATAGGAGATAGATATAAGGATATCCTGTTTGGAAAAAAGGTTGGTTTAAAAACAATCCTCGTTTTGACAGGCTACGGTCGGGGAGAATATGAATTTCAAAGCAAAAATTGGGCGACAATGCCTGATATTATCGCTAAAAATGTATTGGAAGGCGTGAAGAAGATAGTGGAATAGAAGTTAGAGGCATGCCCAGCACCAAGATGGTGCGGGGTGAAAGGTTAGAGGCAGTAAATAGTTGAGAGTTGAGAATTGAGAGTCAAATGTAATACAAAGCCGTAGGGGTCGTTCGTGAACGACCCGTCTCTGTCATTGCGAACCCCGAATATTTTCGAGGAGTGGCAATCTCCTGTCCGAACTCACAACTTTATCTTATAGCAACAACTTTTCCACGATCCTCATACCAATTCTGCCTTATTATCTGATAAGATCTAATTGATGTAGTATCAAAGTTTAATAATTTTAATGCTTCACTTGAGATTTTAATATGAACATCACTTACATGAGTACTGATAAAAATAAAAGTTTCAATAATAATAATAAATACCAAAAATTTTTTCATATTTACCTCCTATATTCTAATGCAATCCCAAAAATATCATTACCATAATTTTTATAATACAACTTTACTCTAAAATTATTTATTTTATAAATAATACCTCCCATACCTGAAAATGCTAACGCAGGCATTAAAATATATGAAAAGTTAACATTAAAATTCAGGTAAATACCTAATTTTTTCATGGGATAAACTTCCCAATAAAGAGAAGGAATTATGAAGAGAGCACCTTCCCATCGTATTAATTTTGTTTGAAAAATAAAAAACATATCCTTTTCTTGTTTTATTCTCGGCATATAACCTATAAACAAGAAATGATGGCTTGAGGTTCGATATTCAATATTATATTTCCATAATAAATAACCAGAAGAATTTTGTGTAGTGGCATTTTTATATTCGTAACCAATTAAAAATTTATTAAAAAATCTATAGATCATAAAAAATTCAGTTCCATACTCGTTTTCACCGAAATTTCCACAGTATATTGTTTTAAAGCCTATATTTAAATTTTTTATGATCCCATAATTTACAAATAAATAATAGTTTAAAATATCATCATCAATAAAATCATTATTTACCAATTTATTAATACCTAATTCTAAATTTAATTGATTTTTTTCCATAAAAAAATTAAAATTACTTTCTTGATAAAATGAGTACCCTTCTACAAATAAGCCTATTATAAATAATATAATTATCTTCTTCATCTCAACTCTCCCTCAACATAAAAAATTCTTATAAATTCTCCATCATTAGGATTATCTGAATTCATTCCTGAATACCAAATTTTTACCTTGTTCTTCTCATATTCATCATCACCACCTATAATACCTGCATGTGGATCATTATGAACATGTGCAGGGACATTCATATCTTCTAATAAATGTATAATTCGACCCAATCTCCAAATTGAACCTCCAGGTTCAATTGGATTTATTTCGGAATCTCCATAATAATCAAAAATATCCTGTTTTTTCCAACCCATTACATCTTTATCACCAAGCCAGTAGTGCCTTGCTTTCTTAAATGCATTATCATAAGTCCCTAAATTAAGAGTATCCTCACATGTAATAATTCCCCCAATAATACGATAATATACTTTTGCTTTAGAAACTTTATCATCTCCAAAAGGAAAATTATAATCTTGATTCCAAAAATGTGTACTTGTAGTAATTGGTAAAGATATTTTTGGTAACCCAAAATAAAGACATTTTGATGAATATGCTTTACAATTATAACCATAAATAGGATCACCTATTTCATCAGGATCTACTTCTGATAATTCTAAATCATCTTCTCTATTAGGTAAATCCTCAGTATATGAACATTTTTTCAATGTATTAACAAAATTTGCATCATACCTTCCATAAGGAATAATATGAAGAGCTTGATCGGTAAGATATTTATGCACATCACTTTCATGAGCATAAATAAAAATACTTAATAATCCAAATAATAATATTAATAATAATTTTTTCATAAATCAACTCCTATTATAAAATTTATGGGGAATATTTTGTAATATTTTCTTTCTGTCGAAGAAATTAATCTATCTAAACTTAAAACCAATGATAAATTTATATTTTTATATTTATATGAAAAATATGCACTTAGATCACTCGAATAATCGTCCTGATGAGGATCATAATCAACCCCATCTAAAGAAATATGTATTGAACTTAAATTTATAACAGTTCTATAAAGGATAAAGCCGAAATTAATTTTTTTTTCACTTAAAAATTCAAGTATAGTAAAACGCTCAAAACTAATAAATTTAAAATAATTTTTTAAATAAAATTCAAAATAAATATTATCAAGATAGCCAAATGTCCAATCTCTATTTTCAAAGTAAACCTTTTTTGTATCTGGGAAATATCTAATATTATAAATAAAACCTATTTTTAAATTAACATATTGCCCTATTCTTATTTTTGATACCGCAGATAATTCTAATAAAAAAAGAACTAAATTCTTCTCATTCACAAGTAGTGTCATATTATTTAATCCTGGTTTGGTAAATTCTTTATTTAAGTATATTTTTTTATCATAATTTCCAAAGACAGGCGAGATATTAAATTCAGCATATTTTAGGTTTATCTTATAATTAAATTTTATTCTATAATTTTCATAAAGATAGAAATAACTATTTCCATTAACAGTATAAGGAACTAATTCTCTAGCTTCCTTATCAAAATCATCATAATAATAATTAAAATCTGATGAAAAGAAATGATTCAGTGATAATTCAAGACTTAAATTTTTTCCTGAAATTAAGATGAAAAATGTAATCATAAAAAATATTGTGATTTTTTTCATAATTCAACCTCCAATTTTAGATTTATTGGAAATATTTTATGATAATATTTCTCATCTGCTAAAACAATAAACCTATATATACTTAAATTTAAAATAATCTTTAAAAATTTATATTTATATGTAAAAAACATACTTAAAGGACTTGAATAATCATCCTGATAAAGATCGCTATATCTTAAAGAAATATACAATAAGCTTAAATTTTTAACGCCTCCATAAATAATAAAGCCGAAATTAAATTTTTTTTCACTTAAAAATTCCAAAATCCATGTCCGCTCAAAACTATAAAATTTAAACCAATTCTTTAAATACAACTCAAGATAGATATTGCCAAGATAACCCAATGTCCACCAGGTATTATTGTCATAATAAAACTTTTTTGTATCAGGAAAATATCTGATATTATAAATAAAACCAATTTTTAAATAATCATCTTTTCTTATTCTTATTTTTGATACCACAGATAATTTTAATAAAAAGAGAAGTAAATTCTTTTCATATTTTAATAAAGTCAATTTTTCAAGTTCATAACCATGTGGATCGTCATTTTTATATATTCTTTTATCATAGATTCCAACGATTGGTGAAATATTAATTTGAAAAATATTTAATGGAATTTTGTAATTCAATTTTAATCTGGCATTTTCGTAAAGATAATAATATCTTGTTTGGTCATAAGTATAAGGAGCTAAAATACTGGCTTCTTTATCAACATCATCATAGTAATAATTAAAATCAGATGAAAAGAAATGATTAAGTGACAATTCAAGACTTAAATTTTTTCCTGAAATTAAGATAAAAAATGTAATCATAAAAAATATTGTGATTTTCTTCATCTCTACTCTCCCTCAACATAAAATATTCTCATAAATTCACTATCCAAAAGATAATTTAAATTTACTCCCACATACCAGATTTTTACCCAATTCTTTTCATTTTCATCATCACCATAACCGGTATAATACATCAAATATTTCCCACTCACTTTTAAAACACAGAGATCGGAGACGAATAGTGAATCAAATTCCCCTGAACTTCCAACATCCAAAACAAGCTGTGGTGAACTAATGTTAAAAGCTATTGGTTCATTTGATTGCCCCTCTATTGATATAACTGATATAAAAAATGCAATAAAAACAACAAAGCCAACTGTCTTGAGATTTTTCATAACACCTCCTATATTTAATTATAATCCAATCTTTCTAAAAAATCAATAATTTTCATATTTTTTAATAATAAAATTTTTATTAAAAGTGAAAAAAGGATAGATAGATATAGATAGATAGGTGAAGAAGCATGCCCAGCACCGTGAAACTGGTGCGGGGTAAAAAGTGAAGAAGTGAGAAGTAAAAAAGAAAAAACTGAATTCCCGTTCCCCGATCGGAGTCGAGGA
>JAUXGM010000169.1 GCA_030622125.1 bacterium
TGAAGACAGATGGAAAGGCAACCTTACTATTTGAAAGGGACAAGAATATCCTAACTTTTGGAGCCGGTAAATATTTCTATGAATATGATATACCAAAAAACAAGATGAGTAAAAGACTCAAAAGCACAAAAAAGGGTAGTTCTTTTGAGGAATTTAAAATGGGCGAAGTAACTTACAAATTATTTCGGAACGAAAAATTGATTATAAATTACAAAGATAAAAAACACGAACTCAATATTTATGGTAAGGGAAATGAATTTCATTTTTCCGTTGACGGTAAAAATTTTGTTCATGTGAGAGGCAAGGATGTTAAAAAATATGTATTCTATGATCTGAATTTGAATAAGTTATGTGAAATGAAAGGTGGCTGTATATTCGAACCAATGGTTCGTTACTATTTTTCGGTTCAAAAGGATAATATTATCATACGAAATATTCAATGTAAGATAGTAAAAAAACTAAAAATTCCACCAGGAACAAAGTTAAAAAATTACTATTCTGACACGCGAGGAATATTTTCATACGATAAAAACAAAATTTATTTTTTAAGAGATTCGGGATGGATTGAGTTCAGAGTAAAGGACCCGGAAAGATTAAAATTATGTGGAGTTCAAGGAAATAGATATATATTGTTTGGGAAAGAGTGGAAAAACTGGAAAGGCTATTATTTTTTAAGTTACATTTATATCTTTGATCTTGAAAAAAAAAGTTATCAAAAGAAAATAAAAAGTTACATGGATTTTTATGGAGTAGCTTTTTATAGAGACGAACCTGATTATTTTATGTATCATTTTTTCTTTAATAAAAAAAGTAGTTGTACTTTTCGAATTAAGTAGTAGAAAATAACAAAACGATCCCTCTGAATGAGAGACTTCATTTGCTTTCCATTCTTCATTTTCCATTCTTCATTTTTCATTTTTCATTTGCATTCCAACTCTCAACTTTCAACTCTCAACTATTAACGTATATCCCGCTTGTTTTCTGAGTTTGTATTTGTCTTTTTTTCATTGTCAATTGTCCATTGTCCATTGTCAATTGTATTCGGTAATGTCCCTCTTTTATTAGTAACGGAATTTAATATTTTTTTTCTTACTAACCTCTAACCTCGAACCTCAAACCTCTGTATTTCCTTCTTTCTCCCACTTCAATATCGGATGCCTTGCAGCAGCTACATTGTCAAGCCGTCGGACAGGTGTATTATTAGGTGCATTTTTTAATATTTCAGGGTTTTCTTTTGCTTCTCTTGCGATCTTTTTCATTACCTCAATAAAATTATCAAGGGTTTCTTTACTCTCTGTTTCGGTCGGTTCGATCATCATCGCCTCGTGAACTATTAAAGGAAAATATATAGTCGGGGCATGGAATCCATAGTCAAGCAATCGTTTTGCTATATCAAGTGTTTTTATTCCATTCTCTTTCTGATAAGAATTGTCAAAAACACACTCATGTTTACAAAGTCCGGGATATTCAAGATGATAGTAATCTTTTAAACTTTCCTTGATATAGTTTGCATTTAAAACAGCAATATCCGTTGCTTCCTTCAATCCTTCTCTTCCAAGAGCCATCATATAGACCAATGATTTTACTACTACGCCGACATTGCCATAGCCCTCTTTTATGCTTCCGATCGTATTTTTAAGGTCATAATTAAAGTAGTAATTGCCATTGTTTCTTTCAACGACAGGAATAGGTAAATAGTCACTTAAAAAATCAACAACAGCAACAGGACCCGATCCGGGACCTCCCATTCCATGAGGTGTTGAAAATGTTTTATGAAGGTTAAAATGCATTATATCGGCACCGATCTTTCCCGGCTGAACATGACACAGCATAGCATTCATATTTGCACCATCCATATAAACGATCCCACCGACGGAATGGATAAGATTTGCAATCTCAGTGAAATGTGAATCGAATATTCCAAGTGTGTTCGGTTGTGTCATCATTATTCCTGCAACATTATTATCGAGATTTGCTTTCAGATCATCAATATCTATATCACCGTTTTTATCGGAATGAATCGTAATTGAGGTAAATCCCGCCATGAAAGCGGACGCCGGATTCGTTCCATGAGCAGAATCAGGTATGAGCATTTTCGTCCTATTCTCACCCTTATCTTTAAAGTATTTGGCAATGATGAAGTTACCTGCCAACTCACCATGTGCCCCGGCAGAAGGAAGTAGAGTAACAGCGGAAAGCCCGCTTATATCTTTAAAATATTCCTGAGATTTATAGAGTATCTCCATCATTCCCTGAACATCATCGATTGGGAAATAGGGATGAATATCTGCAAATTCTCTATACGCTGCGATCTCCTCGTTTATCTTTGGATTGTATTTCATTGTGCAAGAGCCAAGTGGATACATTCCATTATCGACGGAAAAATTTAATTTTGAGAGATTTATGTAATGTCTTACAATATCCTGTTCTCCGACCTCAGGAAGCCCTATCTTACCTTCGGAAAGCAGTTCTTTATCAATATAGTCCTCAATATCAACATTTATATCCGGTAAAAATGAATTTTCAATACCCTTACTTGATCTTTCAAATATTACCTTTCTCATTTGAATTCTCCCTTAAAAAAATTCACGAGCTCATCAATTTCTTCTTTTGTCTTCATTTCCGTTATTGCAACTAATATACCATTTTCATTTGTAAATTTGCTCAAAGGAAGCCCGATCAAGAACCCTTTTTTTCTTCCCTTTTCAAACAATTCTCTATCATTTGAGGCATCAATGACAAATTCATTAAAGACCCGCTTTTTTGAATGTCTTATTGATATGCCATTTTCTTCCAATCCTTTCATTGCATAAGAGGTCATCTTTAATATTCTCTTTCCCAACTTTCTAAAACCTTCTTTTCCTATGAATGAAAGATAAACCGCTGCTCTGAGTGTATCGATTGCCTGGTTGGAACAGATATTTGAGGTTGCTCTTTCCCTTCTAATGTGTTGTTCCCTTGTTTGTAATGTCATTACAAATCCCCGTTTACCATCAAGATCAGTTGTTTCAGACACTAAACGACCGGGTATCTGCCTTAGGTATTCTTGTTTTGTTGAAAAGAATCCATAAGTAGGACCCGAAAAATAGAGCGGGATACCCAAACTCTGTCCGTTTCCCACAACTATCTCAAATCCATATTCTCCGGGTCTTTTTAAGATCGAGGAACATATCGGATAAAAAGAAGCAATCGGTATTGCTCCTTTTTCTTTTGTTATTTTAACGATCTCGTCATAATCTTCTATCTGCCCGAAGAAATTGGGATAAGAAACTCCGACGGCTGCGGTATTTTCATCGATATTTTCTCTTAAAAAATCAATATCCGTTCTACCGTTTTTTACGGGGATCGGTATCATATCAAAATCATTTTTAAATTGCGTATAAGTTTTTAAAACATCTATGTAAATCGGATTGACCGAAAAAGAATAGAAAAATTTATTTTTCTTCCCTCTAAAAACTCTGTATGCCATTAAAAATGCTTCTGCAAAAGCAGTTGCTCCATCATACATTGAAGCGTTGCTTACCGGAAGACCGGTAATCTCCGACATCATTGTTTGAAATTCGAACATCATTTGAAGTGAACCCTGGGATATCTCCGCTTGATAAGGAGTATAGGCAGTATAGAACTCACTTCTTGAAGAAATAGTTTCCACAATAGAAGGTATATAATGCTCGTAAAATCCGCCACCGAGAAAGTTTTTATATTTCAAGGCGGTCCGGTTTTTTTCGGCATAATTTGTAAATTGCTTTCTCAATTCAATCTCGGTAAATCCTTTTTCATTCAGATTCGGATAACTATCATATTTTGATTTCGGTATATCTGAAAAAAGTTCAGAAATAGAATCTACACCAATAGTTTTCAGCATTTTTTGAATATCGCTTTTACTAATTTGAGTGTATCTCATTTCAACTCCTTATAACAACGAATACATTGTTAAACTCATAATTTAAATTATACCATTTTTTATATACATTTTTCAAGTGCAAAAATCGCTGTATTTCCGTATTCCCTTATTTCCTTATTTTCTTATTGCCTTGTTTATATTGTTCTCGGGAGATATATCGTTATCTAAGGAAAAATCCGGGACACACCTCAACTTTCTTGGGACGCACCTGAACATCCGAGGTACGTCCCGCTTGTTTTCTGAGTTTGTATTTGTCTTTTTTTCATTGTCAATTGTCCATTGTCCA
>JAUXGM010000057.1 GCA_030622125.1 bacterium
AAAAATTCCTTAATTCACCGACATTGACCTCCAACCTCTAACCTCTTGTTGAGGTATGTCCCTCTTTTATGGCTTTTCGGAGTTTAATATTGTTTTACTTATTCCCTTATCAATGGGTAGACACACGGGTCTACCCCTACGGCTTTTACCATTTACATCTTTTGACCTGCGACCTTTGACTTGACTTGATATTGACTTAATTATTTATTTTTGATATAATGAAGCCAATCGGAGGCAATTATGCATAAGAAGATGTTTTTACTTATCCTTGTTATCGTTGTTCTATTTATCGGATGCAAAAAAGAAAAATCGAAATTAGAAGAAAAAGTAGTCGGTATTAAATTCTACACCTCTCTTGCCCAAGCTAAAAAAATCGCAAAAAAGCAGCAAAAACCAATTATGATCGATCTCTATACCGATTGGTGTAGTTGGTGTAAGGTTCTTGATGAAAAAACATATTCAGATCCCAAAGTTGGAGAGTATGTTAGTAAAAAACTTGTTGCATTAAAAATTGACTCAGATAAAGAGCCGTATCTTGCAAAAAAATTTAATATTACCGGTTATCCAACGATTTTATTTATTGATAGTGATGAAAATGAAGTAGACAGATTGGTAGGATTTTACAAACCGGAACAATATCTTGAAAAATTAAAGGATTTTTTTGATAAAGGTAATACATTTAAAAATTTAGAAGAAACATATCAAGCAAAAAAAGATATTGAAAGTGCAAAAAAATATATAGATGCATTGGACAAAAGAGGAATGTACGATGAAGTGTTGGAAATAAGTAGTTTCATACTGCAAAACGATCCAAATGATACTGCAACGATCACAATAAGATTTCAAACACTATTCGGCAGCGGAAAAATTAAGGAAGAAAAATATAAAAATGAATTTTTAGCTCTTTCAAAAACCATTGAAAAAGAGGCGGATACAAGATATAAAAAATACAAGATATCATATTTTTACATAATGTTCTCTTACCATCTCCAGGAAAAGGATACTCAAACAGCGTTAAAAATAGGAAATGATATGCTTTCAATGAAAGAAGTAAAAGAAAATCCCCGTCTTACTTTAAGACTAAAACTTTCCATACTAAACACTTATATCGAAATTGGTAATCTAAAGATGACAAAAAAATGGACAGGGGAAATAGATGAAAAATATCTTATTAAAAATTTTAAACCATGGTTGAAAACCATTACAGACAAGAATTATCTCAACAATTTGAACAAATTTGAAAGATCAGCGGGTGATTTTTTGCGTGAGATTGAAAAAGCATATAATGAAAAGAAAGATATCGCTTCGGATACGACAAAAATTGAAATACCTAATGATCCCATAACAGATAAAAAATTACTTTATACCTGTAAACTTAATGAAAAAAAACAGCCGGCAATTTTGATAATTGAGACACCGAATCCGGAAAAATATAAGGCTAAAAGATTGTATTTTGATATTACAAAGAATAATTTTATCCTGAATATTGAGGAAGAAAAAACAACTGAAACAAAATAAGGTCTACGGCAGCAGATGAAAAAGGTTGTACTTGTTTCCACATCACCGAGAAGAATAGGGCTATTAGAAAAGCACAATTTCTTAAGTTCACAGATAGATCCGGAGTTTGATGATTCAAATATTACTCTGAAAAACGATAATGACATTAAAAAAATCGCAAAAAAGAAACTTGATTCCGTAAAAAGATATTTTAAAAATGAGATTCTGATCGCCTGTGACACGGTTGTTAAGATCAATGATATGTATATTGGCAAACCAAGGAATCGAAAAGATGCAAAAAAAATGCTCGAAATGCTCTCCGACTCTGTTCATTTTGTAGTAAGTTATCTTGTTATGTATGATGGAATTCATAAAAAATATCACTATAAAAAGGTTTCTACAAGGGTCTTTTTTGATAAATTGACAGATAAGGAAATGGAAAATTATCTCGATACGAATGAGTACCTTGATAAAGCAGGCGGTTATGCGGTTCAAGGAAAAGCCGCACCTTTTATTTCAAAGATAGAAGGTGATTATTATAATATCGTCGGTTTTCCTTTAAACGGTTTTTATAGATTGCTGAAAGAGATAGTATGAATGATAAAATATTTACAAAAATATTAAGCCTGACAATTGAAGCTGGAAAGATATTAAGGAAAAATTTTTATCTCAAAAAAAGTATCAAAATGAAAAATGAGAGAGAGATCGTTACAAATACCGATTATGAAATAGAAAAATTTATCATTGAAAATTTAAAAGCTGAATTCCCCGAACTTAAATTCTTAGCGGAAGAAAAACATATAGATGAAAACATAAATAGTGATAAATTGATAGTGTTGGATCCTGTGGATGGGACAAATAATTTTTTTTACAAACTCCCATACCTTGCAATTTCAATTGCATATTATGAAAATGGAATCGGTAGATTCGGAATTGTGTTCAATCCGATATTAGACGAGATGTTCGTTGGAATAAAAGGTGAAGGTGCGTACCTGAATAATAAAATGATCAATGTTTCAAAAACCTCAAAAATAAAAGATGCACTTTTAGCAACAGGATTACCATACAATAGGGATAAAGAAAATAACTTGAATAATATCAAAAAATTCGGACTAATTTGTAGGGATATAAGACGGTTTGGATCTGCTGCACTTGATATTTGTTATACCGCAAAAGGAACCTTTGACGGTTATTGGGAACTTGGATTAAAACCATGGGATGTTGCTGCCGGGCTAATAATATTAAGAGAAGCCGGCGGCAAAATGACTAATTTTTATAATGATGAACTTGATTTAAGCGATAGCCATTTTCTTGCTACAAATGGCTTATTACATAGTAAAATGCAAAAAATATTAAAGGAGGAAGTATGAATATTTTTTCTTCGGGAAAAATGGAAAAAGAGGTAAAAGTGATGATTCAAAATCATTTTAATCTTGTTTCCGATTGTTTGGAAAATACGATCAAAATGCTTGTCGCAATAAAAGAAAAAAAGGGGAATCCTACTGATTCCACTTTCATTATTCACAAAAAAGAGAAGGAAGCGGACATAATAAGAAGGGAGATACTTAAAAAAATTGAAACGGGAGCCTTTATGCCTTCTATGCGCAGTGAACTCTTGAATTTAATAGAAAGGGTGGATAGTGTTGCGAATAAATGTGAATGCGTCGGCGATTATTATAGCCTATTCAGACCTGATTTTTCCGATAATGAACTCTCTCAACTTATTGAGATCGCTGAGATGTCAAAAGAAGCCTTTCGGGTATTACATGAAGCATATAATGACCTTTTTGATGATTTCTCGCTGGTCATTCCACTCTGTCAAAAGATAGAGTATCTGGAAGAAAAGATAGACAGGATCGAGTGGAAATTGCAAACAGAGGTGTTTAAAGATAAAGATATTGCAATGAATATCTTGAAAAAAGATTTCATAATGTCACTTTGTAATATTTCGGATAGAATTGAAGATGCAAGTGATATGCTTGAGGTAATGGTTGTAAGGAGAAAGATCTAAATTGTTCAGAATAATTCCCGGTGCTTTACTCGGTTGGGGACTTGGGGCTAATGATACCTCCAACATATTTGGAACTGCTGTTTCAAATAATATTATAAAGTTTACTCATGCCGCAATCATTACATCTGTTTTTGTTCTTATCGGTTCATACCTGGAAGGTCCCAAAACATTTGATACTATCGGAAATCTGTTTGGACAGCTAACAAAAAACGATATCTTTGCAATTGCTTTGGGTGCCGCATTAGCAGTTGCTTTCTTTACTTATCTAAGTTTGCCGATCTCAACATCACAAGCGGTCGTAGGCTCCATTTTAGGCGTAGGATTCATTAATGGTCAGCAATTGGATCCATACCGTCTTATCAAGATAGTTCTCTGCTGGATAACAACCCCTATCGGGGCTTTCATTATCGCTTTTATCCTTTATACTCTTTTGGAATGGGTTTTTACAAAGATAAAATATGGAATTACTTTCTACAATAATTTTATAAAGATCGGTATAATCATCTCAGGTATTTTTGGAGCTTATGCGCTTGGTGCGAACAATGTTGGAAATATAACCGGTATTTACGCCGTGCAAATGGATATGGGATTATCTCCAAAACTCTGGGCACTTATCGGCGGTGTATCTATCACAATAGGTGTAATTACCTATTCAAAAAAAGTTATGGTAACGGTAGGCAAAAAAATTACTCAGATGGTGCCTTTAATGACCCTTGTTGCTGTTATGGCGGAAAGTATAACGATGATTATCTATACACAGATCGGTGTTCCCGTATCTACATCGCAAGCGATTGTCGGTGCAGTAGCCGGTGTCGGGGCGGTAAAAGGATTTAGTAATGTAAACTTTAAATCACTTGGGCGAATCGGTATCGGATGGATAATGACCCCGATCTCTGCCGGAATAGTTTCAATTTTAGTAAAGGTAATTCTATGAATTTAAAAGATGTTCAAAATGGCAAACCGCGTTTTGAGGAAAAGATAGATAAGGTTGGTGTAAAAGGCATAAATATCCCGATAAAGATCAGGGATAGAACAAATAATATTCAAAATACGGTTGCAAAAGTTGAGATGTCCGTTTGTCTTCCTCATTACCAAAGAGGAACTCACATGAGCAGATTTACGGAAACCCTCCATATTAGCCGCAATGTACTATCATTGGATTCAATAAAAACAACATTGGCAAAGTTAAAGGAAGTATTGAAAGCAGACACAGCCTATATCAAGATTAGCTTTCCTTATTTTATTGAAAAGGTATCTCCCGTATCAAAATTGAAAAGTTTGATGAACTATGATATAAAATTTGTTGGCAACCTTAATAATAAAAGATTTACTTTTATCCTGATCGTAAGGGTTCCGATAATGACTTTATGTCCATGTTCGAAGGAAATAAGTGAAAAAAATGCTCATAATCAAAGAGCCTATGCTACCATTGAGATTGAAACAAATAGTTTCGTATGGATAGAGGATATTGTTGTAATTGCTGAGAATGCAGCAAGTTCACCCATTTATACAATACTTAAAAGATCTGATGAAAAATATGTTACCGAACATTCGTATGAAAATCCAAAATTTGTAGAGGATGTTGTCAGAGAGATCTCTGATAAATTGAAAAAGCAACAAAAAGTAAAAAGATTTAAGGTGGAGGTTGAATCAATTGAATCCATTCATAACCATTCCGCCTACGCAATGATAGAATATGAAAAGAAAAGCAATAGGAATTGATATTGATGCTGTCTTAGCAAACTCTGATCCTCTTTTCATAAGAGAATTATCTAATATTGTAAAAAGACCGTTGAAAAGAAGAGATAATTCTTCATTTAAGTACGAAGAAGCATTTGGCATATCAGATAAGGAAATGGACATATTTTGGAAAGAGTTCACTAAAAAAAAACTGTGGCTTAAGATACCACCTCTTGAAAATGCTGTCGAGACAGTTCGCGAACTAAATGAAACTTATCATATTGCTATTGTTTCCGCCCGCCCGGAAAGTGTAAAAGAACAGACAATGGAATGGTTAAAAATAAATCGTATAGATTATGATGAGATCCATTTTACAAACTTCGGCGATAAAGCGAAAAAATTAGAACATCTAAAAAAATTGGATTATTTTCTTGAAGATAATCCTTCTTTTGTAGAAAATTTGATCAGTAGAAATGTAAAGATAATCCTATTTAATTACCCATGGAATAGAGATTATAAGAATAAAAATATTATCAGAGTCAATTCCTGGCTTGATGTTCAAAAGATACTTTTCAAATCCAATCTGAATAAATAATCAATAAAGGAATATAATGTGACAAAAAATAAGAGCCAATTTCCGACTTTCAATGAGATAGTTAGGGGATTATTTAAGCTCCAAATTGCACCTTTTGATAAAACAAATAAAAATAAGATAAATATGATAACAACCACCTGAACCGTTGTTTTTAGCTTGCCGGAGAACATTGCCGGAATTACCGTTCCCTTAGAAGAAAAAACAAGCCGCAGGCCGGTTATTGTAAGTTCGCGGAACAGAATAAATATAACGATCCAGGCAGGCGTAAAATTGTACTTTACAAATAGAATTAGAGCGGAAAAAACAAGTATCTTATCTGCAAGCGGGTCTGCGAATTTACCGAAATCACTTACCATATTATATTTTCTTGCAATTTGGCCATCCAAAAAATCAGTAACAGATGAGAAAATATAGACAATAAATGCCGCTAAAAAGAATTTGAGCTCGAACAAACAAACGAATATTCCTGCAAATATAATCCGAGTGATCGTTAAGATATTTGGTATGTTCTTTTTCATACTGCCCCCATAAAATTGCCGTTTTTTATATATAATTTCGCCTTGCAAAAATCACCGGTTTTAATTCCTTTACCTCTTATTTTAATTGTAAGGTCAATGTTTGGAGAATCTCGAAAGGTTCGCCCGATAAAGTACCCGTTTTTATGATCATCAATTACAACTGTTTCTTTTTTTCCAATCGGAAATGCCTTGTAGATATTATCGGTTACAATATTTTCCAATTTTTCCATTCTTTCTTTTACAATGTTTTCTTGAATTGGAAATAATGACAATGATTTGATGATATTCCTTTCATCTGAGTATGGGAAAAAAACTGCCCGTTCAACCTGGTATTCTTGTAAAAAATCTATGATCATATTGAGATCGTTCTCTGTTTCAGATGGAAAACCAATGATAAAATTTGTTCTTAGAATTCCACCTGCTGCCTTTATTTGCCTTAATCCTTTGTAAAAATTGGTAAGATCACTTTTTCTGTGCATCAATTTTAATATTCTTGGAGAAACATGCTGAACCGGAACATCAAAGTAAGCAATAACACTATTAAAACTGAGAAATCTCTCAACAAAATTTTCATCAACGGTCTCGGGATTAAGATAATGGACTCTGATCCATTTAAATCCCAATTGATCAAGTTTGGAAAGGAGTTCAAGTAAATGTGATCTGCCATCCCAATCCTTGCCGTAATCGGTTGTATCCTGAGCAATAACGATCAATTCTTTAACCCCGGATTGCAACAATTTTTCCGCTTCACATAAAACATCTTTGATCTTTTTACTTCTGAGTTTCCCTTTTATATCGGGAATTAAACAAAATGAACAGCGGTGTGAACATCCCTCTGCAATCTTAATATACTCGTAATGATTGCCGACAATAAGAGCTCTTTCGCTTTTTTCATAAAGTTTATCTCTATTTCCGAACAAGATTTTTTTTCTTTCATTATAGAATAGATCGGGATTATCGTATAGATCAATCCCTCTTATAAGATCAATATCTTCTATATCTTTTATCTCTTGCTGAAACCGCTCGGGAAGACAGCCACAGACAATTATTTTTTTTACATATCCTTTTTTTTTATAAGCAATTGCTTTTTTCATTTCATCGTAACTTTCTTTTACAGCAGAATTAAGAAAAGCACAGGTATTTATAATAACAATATCACTGTTTTCTATATCATAGGAAAGTTCGTATTTGCCGCTTAATACTGAGTTTGCGATCAAAACCTCTGAATCTACGATATTTCTCGGACAGCCCAAAGAAATAATAAATATCTTCTTTTTTTTCATAAACGGAAAAGTTTTTTAATCTCTTTTTCAGTTATTTTAGGATATGTAACATTTTTTATTTTAAAGTAAAGTATTCGATCATCTCTCCCTATGAAAGAGACCTCTTTTAATTTTAAATTTTTTGAGTTCAGGATAAATTCTACTCTTTTAAATTCAAATTCCTTTTCTTTTGGAATAAGCACTATCAATATCTCTCTATCGCTATTTTTATAGATTTTTTTATCGAAAAATTCCCATTTTTTTTTGGAAGGGATCAAATAAAATAATGAATCTTCCTTAAACGGAAATGTTTGTGTTTCTCTTTTTCCCTCTATTGTTGATTCAACAAAGAGTAATTTTCCATTTGAAATATAGAGATCCCTGGTTTTGTTCTCTATATTGATATTGAAGTAATAGGTTGCCATTTTGTAAATACCTGTTCCGGTAAATTCACTCCACTTTTCAAGAAATGGAATATAGACCCTTTCTTTAAAATCTATTTTTACAAGATCTATCTTGTTGTAAACATTATAGATAGAATTTAGAATGATCGTAGAATCATCTTTTTTTGTTTCCTTAAATCGATCATCAAGGAGCGTGAATGACGATAAAAGCAAAAAAGCGATCGGGATCAGTAAAATGTTTGTTTTATTTCTTCCCATTTTTCCCTTGTTATTAGTAGAGCCCGTTTCCCCGACCTATCTTTCGGGGAGATAATATCCATCTCCTCCATTGTATAGATCAATCTGGATGCACGATTAAAACCAATTGAAAGAACTGTTTGCAAATAAGAGGTAGAGACCTTATTTACGGTTAGAAGTGCTTCAACGGCATCAATAAAAAGATCATCATCAACTTTAACTTTTTTCTCGCCATTTGATGTCTTTCCCTCCGTGAAATATTCTTCTTCCCAATCCTCATATTCCATTCCCTCTAAATTATTCCAATAATCAACAATTTTTTTTGTCTCATTATCCGGTGAAAAAGGTGACTGTGCCCGTATAAGATCACTGCTTCCCGGAGGTAAGTAAAGTAAGTCGCCTTTCCCCAGTAATGCCTCTGCACCATTTTTATCAAATATTGTTCTTGAGTCAACCTTTTGTGCCACCCTAAAAGCAATTCGGACAGGAAAATTACTTTTAATAACCCCCGTAATAACATCAACCGACGGTCTTTGGGTTGCAAGAATAAGATGGATACCAACTGCGCGTGCAAGTTGGGCAAGTCGAGCGATTGATGTCTCTACTTCATTTTTTGCTACTAACATTAGATCTGCAAGCTCATCAATAATAACAATGATATAGGGGAATTTTCTAAGTTCGGGATTTTCTTTTTTATGTTCTTCAACATAATGATTGTATTTGGTTATATGATTTAATCCGTAATTTGCCATTTCTCTGTATCGAAATTCCATCCGTGTCACTATTTCAGCAAGTTTTTTTGCCGCTGCTTTCGGCTCAACTACAATATCTGTTAAAAGATGCGGGAGTTTCCTATATTTTGTCATCTCTACTCGCTTCGGATCAATTAAAAGCATTCTTAAATAGTCCGGTGTGAATTGCATCAAAAGTGAATTTACGATCGTCTTTATCATTACCGATTTACCGGATCCGGTAGAACCTGCGATCAAAAGGTGGGGCATCTCGTCAAGTCCGCCTATAATATATGAACCATCAATACAACAACCGATACCAAATTTTAAGTTTGACTTCTTTTTTAAAAAATTTGTAGATAAAAGGACCTCCCTTAATGAGATCATCTTCTTGTTCTCATTTGGGATTTCAACACCAATTGCCTGTTTGCCGGGAATAGGAGCAATAATCCTGACCGGCGATTTTGCAAGTGTATATGCAATATCTTTTT
The DNA here is from genome assembly GCA_030622125.1 of bacterium. GTDB lineage: Bacteria > AUK180 > AUK180 > AUK180 > AUK180 > JAUXGM01. Next base: position 9,427 of record JAUXGM010000057.1, read on the forward strand.
CCAGAGAAGTTATTTGATTTATCCTTTGCCCGGGTGCTATACTGAATTCATATCTTGTTACGGTCGGTCCCTGAATATAAGTTAACAAGGAGGCATCAACTCCAAGCTCTTTCAGGGTCGAGATCAATTTTTCTCCGATTTTTTCAAGGGCTGAGGCATCCGTTTTTAGATTTCCTCTTGATCCCTTATCAAGAATATCAAAGGACGGTGGTTTTATATCGGTAATATTTATAGTTGGTTCAATAATCGGAACTTCCTTTTTGTTTTCTTTTACCTTGATTTGTTTAATCTTTTTTTCTTTAAATTTAATTCTTTTTTCTCTTGACCGCTCCTTTTTTGCATTTTCTTTTTTTCTTTTTCGTTCTTTTTTAACAGTGAGTATATTGAAAAGTCTATTCTTGATATTGAGAACGAATCTTTTGAAAAGAAAATTAGTCATAGCAAAAACGCTGACAAAAAAAAGTAAGGCGGCAAAAATAATAGTCCCCAATTTACCAACGACCTTTGAAAGGATACTGACAAGAAAATAACCTACATAACCAACAATATATAAATATGAATGGTTTAATTTCCCGTCCGACGGAAGTTGTTTTATAATACCGAGGATAATGGAAAAGGCAATCATAAAAATAGGTAAACCATACCAACTGTTAAGGCTATTTTCTTTTGAAAGAAAAAGTTTTACCGCAATAATGATCAATAAGATCGGAAGGGCGAAACTGCTCCATCCAAAAGCAACCTTAAAACCGAAAGCAATAACCATTCCAATCTGCCCGATAACAGGATATTCTTTACCCGTAGTTGATAAAAGTGGGTTTTTACTGCCATTATAAGTAATTAAACTTATCCCAATGTAAAGTGATAGAAGAAATAAAATAATACCAATAAGTTCTAATTTCTGTTCTTTTTTCATAATTTACCCCAGAACTAATATCAAAATACCGATTACCATTGTATAAACTCCAAAAAGGTAATAATTTTTGGATCTAATTATTTTTTTTAACAATTTCAAAGCAAAATAACCCGATATAAATGCAATTACGAACCCTGCGGCATAGGAAAATATAGATAGATCCGTTGCTGCACCTGCTCCTTTAACGGTTTCATATAAAAATGCACCGATAATAACAGGAATAGAAAGCAAAAATGAAAAACTAAATGCGTAATCGGGAGAATTACCTGAGACAACTCCTGCCATTATGGTAGAGCCTGATCTTGATATGCCGGGGATTGATGCCACTCCCTGCATAAATCCTATAAAAATTGAATCCAAAATTCCACCTTTTCTTGTGCTTTCAAAATGTTTTTTTATAAATATCTGTGAAGTTATGTTCACTACCCCTGTAAATATAAATGCGAAAGCGACTAATTTCAGATTTTTCGGATCAAAGATATTTTCAATTTGATTTTGAAAAAACAATACAAAAATCACCGTTATAATTGTTCCGAAAACAAGGTTTTGTAGTAATTTTGATTCCTTTTTAAAAGGTGTCTTGACCATTCTTAGGATATTTATTATCTCGCTTCTAAAAAATATTATAACCGCCAAAAGGGTTGCTATGTGCAAAACAAGATCAAAGTATAATCCACCTTTAAACTTATCGTCTAAAAAATATTGGGTAACGGTAAGATGACCGGAAGAAGAGATCGGCAAAAATTCCGTTAATCCCTGCTCAAGTCCAAGCAGCAAAGAGTAAATTATTTCTTTCACTATTTTTTAAGAACTCCGGATTTTTCAATATTTGTAACGATATTTTTTATAGCATCCATTTTTTTTCTTTTCAGAACTTTTTTACCCCAGTAATATGCTTTTTTATGCTGCTTATTCATATAATACGCATAAGTAAGTCCAATCATTGATGCTAAAAAATTGGGTTTTGCAACAAGTGCTTTTTTATAATAGCCAATTGCTTTTTGACAATTTGGCGGTTTTTTGCTAAAATAACATTTTCCAAGATTGTGATATACTGAGTAATCTGCTTTTTTCAATACTATCAATCTTGAGTAATAATTGATGGCTGAACCATAGTTCTCAAGTTCCATATATGCATCACCAATATTTATAATGACAACAGGATCACTTCCGCCATGCTCTTCCGCCTTTTTAAATTGTTCCATTGCTTCGTTCTTTTTCCCAAGCCTAAAAAACGATTTTCCCGATCCAAGATAAGCGATTGCATTATCATCTTCTTTTGCAATTGCTTTATTAAAAAGTCCTAATGCTTTTTCATAGTCTTTATTATTAATTGCATCCTGTCCAAGCCATAGGAGTACCTGCATATCTCCTTCACCAAGATTTTCAAGTTTAGCCATTTCTTTTAAAACACCTTTCTTATCACCTTTGGTGTTCAATATATTTATCTTTAATTTGATAAAGTTAAGATTATCGGGGTTTTCCTTCAATTTTTCATCTATTGCTTGCAGTGCTTTATCATATCTTTCGGTTTTTGTATAGATATTGATCAATTGTTTTGACATTGCCTCTTCATAGGCGGGGTTTACCATTGCATTCAATGCCGCTTCCTCTGCTTTGTCCCACATTCCTTTTTCGGAAAAGATAATATAAAGATTGTAATAGGCGGTTGCCTGATTGTTCTTGATACTTTTCTCACTTTCAACATCTGTATTTTCAATTGTTAGTGCTTTTTCAAAATAGATTTGAGCAGTATCGGATGACTTGGATTGTTCTTCTGCTGTTGTCCCCTTTTTCCCCTTTTCTAAATAGTATGTTCCCAATTGCAGATAAGCATAAGTGGTTTTATTATGTTCCAATGATTTTTTATACCACTCAATAGCACCGTCAATATCGCCTCTTTTGTAAGCAATATTACCTAAACAATAGTAGGCATTAACAAATTCGGGAGCTCCCTTGATCACCTTGGTATAATATTTAACGGCTTCATCCAGGTTGCCTGCCTTTTCCGCTTTTTGTCCATGTTTCCAATAATTTTTGGAAAGTTCACCGAAACTGTAAGTCAAACTTACGCACATTGCAAAAATAAAAATAAATGCAAATAACTTCTTCATAAGAATACCTCCTTATAATATACATTTTTAGAATTAAGATATAAAGTCATCATTCTATGAGACCATCCATCTTTTTTTAACATTATATAGTATATCATATTTTTTATATATTTTTCAAATTTATAAGCAAATTTTTTTTTCTTTGTTTTTAGAATTTGTCTCTTTTTTTCTTTTTCAGTCATCATTTTAACCTCATTTCATAAATATGCAAAACTTGTGCCAAAAAAATTGACTTATAAGAAAAAAAATTATACAATAAAGCAAATGAAAACAATGGAAGATTATAACAAAATTTTAGTAATTTTCGTGTTTTTTATATTTATGTCCAATGAGAATATAATTTATGCAAACGGAGGAGAAATGAAGATTAATAAAATTGACATTAGTTCATTCATATACCGTTCAGATCATATATTTGTCGGTAAAGTGATTGATTTAATGGAAATCGAGAATATACCAGATGATTGGCGTTCATCATTTGCGCTTTCCGAAATAATGTTGTTTCATAACCGATGAAGAGACTGAGAGTGTAAAGGCAAAAAATAAAATGCAATTAGAAGAAATAAAGATCGTAATAATCTCAATCCTTAAAAAAAAACTCAAAAAACTCAAAAAAAGAGAAAAAAATATTGAGAATGATATTGAAAAGTTT
>JAUXGM010000016.1 GCA_030622125.1 bacterium
AAAAATATCATCTATATATCGCTTAAAATAATCAAGGGAAAGTACCTCTTTCAACCGATCGCTTCCGATCTTTTCGATGAAAAATTCATTTTTTAGTATTACTTTTGAAAATAGAGTATCATTTTTAATTGATTCAAAGACAATCGGCTGGATCATTTCATAACTTTTTTTCCTGCTTACTCCATTTTTTAGAAGTTCCGTTAATAAAACTCCGGAGTAAAATCTTTCTCTTGATCTCTCAAGATTTTTTTCAATATTTTCTTTGTTAATATATATATCTTTTGTAATGAATATAAGTTCCTTTGCCAAAAATGCGATAATATGAAAGCAATCGGGGAACATTATTCTCTCAACCGATGAATGTGAGATATCCCTTTCATGCCATAGAACAATGTCTTCAAGTGCGGGTATTGTAAATCCTCTTAACAAACGGGAAAGTCCCGATATTCTTTCGTTCCGTATGGGATTTTTTTTATGAGGCATTGCGGATGACCCCTTTTGTCCCTTTGAAAAAGGTTCCGATACCTCATTGATCTCACTATGGGAAAGTAATCTTATTTCCGTTGCTAATCGGTCAAAAGTGGTTGCCAATATTGCCGCTTCCAAAATGATCCTTGCATATATATCCCGTTGAATTATTTGATTTGTAGCGGCTGCTTTTTTAAGACCCAATTCCTTTAAGACCTCTTTTTCCAGTTCCGGACAAGTATTTGAGTATGTTCCGACGGCACCTGATATCATCCCGATCCCTCCGTCGGAAAGTCCGATCAAGAATTTCTCTATTGATCTTTTTATTTCTACATAGTGGTTCAAAAATTTTAGTCCGATAGTCGTCGGTTCCGCTATTACATTGTGGGTTCTTCCGGTTGTGATCAAACTCTTTGTTTCAATTGCCTGTTTTTTAATAACTTTTAAGAGTTCGTTGAATAGTTTCCCGAGGTATCTTTCCGTTTCTTTTATTTGTAAACCTGTTGTCGTATCAAGAATATCGGATGATGTGATTCCCATGTGAAGTCCTTTTGAAACACCGGATTTTTCTTCAAGGACCTCTATAAAAGCAATAATATCATGCCTTGTGATCTTTTCCCTTTCTATAACATCTTTTTCGCTTACCTTTGTTTTAAGTATCTTATCAAAACTTCCCTTTTCCGCAAGACCTTTTTTCTCATAATATCTAACAAGTTCACCTTCGATTTTCACAAACTGATTGATCCTATTTTGACCGCTCCATATATTCTCAATAATTTTATCTTTATAACGGCTGATCATTTTACCACCGCTTTTTTAAATTTCTCAAACAATACTTTTTCCCCCGTTATCCTCAGAGAGAGTAGAGTAGCATTTATGATCCCGGGCTTGTCATAAGAACAAACGGCAAGCGGCACCCCTTTCGGCATCTCGATCATTGAATATAAGGCATCCAATTTTATCGGAGAACTTGATATGGGAACACCAAGGACAGGGACATCGGAAAGTGAAGCGACAAGTCCCGGTAATGCAGCGGAAAAACCTGCAACAGCAATGATCGTAGAATAGTCTTTTGATCTCTCTTTTATAAAAGTAATGAGTTCTTCAAGATTTCTATGAGCGGAAAGTATCTTCACATCATAAGGCACTAATTGTTCGTTCAGAATTTTCTCAACCTTTTCAAAGTGAATAAGATCGCTCTTGCTGCCGAATAAATAAAGGATCTTTTTAGATTTCAATTGTATTCCTCCTTCCTGCACCGAAAGATATGATCTCTATCGGCACTTCGAGATATTTTTCTATAAATTTTAGATATTTTTTTGCATTTTCCGGAAGTTCATCAAGGGATTCTATATTGTCAAATGCACCCCACCCATCAAAATCTTTATAAACGGGTGTTACCCCTTCAAGTTCAATATAATTTGAGGGATAATTTTTTATCTTTTTATTATTCAGTCTATATTCGGTGCAAACCTTCAATCTTGAAAGCCCATTTAAAACATCCAATTTTGTTATTGCGATTCCAGTTATACCATTTATTTTGACGGCATATCTCAACATAACAAGATCAAGCCAGCCAACTCGTCTTTGTCTGCCTGTTGTTGTTCCGAACTCCTTTCCTTTTTCCGCAAGTTTATCTCCTGTTTCATCATTTAATTCCGTTGGAAACGGTCCGTTGCCTACCCTTGTCGTATATGCTTTCACAACTCCGACCACTTTATTTATAGATGTGATCGGAAACCCTGTTCCGGTAATCGCTCCGCCAGCCGTTGTATTTGAGGATGTTACAAAAGGATATGTTCCAAAATCAATATCAAGGAATGTCCCTTGTGCCCCTTCAAAGAGTATCTTTTTACCTTCTTTACATGCTTCAAAAAGCATCATCTCGGTATTTCTTATGTGAGGGAGTAACTGTTTATAGTATTTTTCATATTTTTTGTATATATCCTTTGGATCAAACTCCGATTTTCCATATAAATTTTTGAGAATAAAATTGTTGAATTTAAGATTCTTCTTTATATTTTCTTTTGCAAGTCCTGTATTTTCAAAGTCACAAAAACGAATGCCGATACGAGCGATCTTATCCCTGTATGTAGGACCTATCCCGCGCTTTGTTGTTCCGATCTTTTCATCTTTTCCCTCTTTTGCAGAATCAAGAGCAATATGAAAATCCATAATAATATTACATTTATCGGAGATAAAAAGATTTTTCGTCGAGATATTTTTTTCTTTTAAGGTATTGATCTCTTTTAAAAGCATTTCGGGATTTACCACCACACCGTTTCCAATAACACATTGGACATTCGGGTACATTATGCCCGATGGTATCAAGTGGTTGAAAAAATAATTTTTGTCTATCTTGATCGTGTGTCCGGCATTATCTCCGCCTTGAAACCTAACGACATAATCCATTTTTTCGGCAAGGTAATCCGTTATCTTTCCCTTTCCCTCATCGCCCCATTGAAGCCCTAAAAGAATCGTTCCCACTTTTTTCTCCTCTTCTAATGTCTAAAATATCTTTTACCGGTAAAATACATCCCGATGCCGAGTTCCATTGCTTTTTTAATAACCTTTTTATCCTTGATGGAACCGCCGGGCTGAACAATAACCGTAATACCATATTTTTTTGCAAGTTCAACTGAATCGGTGAACGGAAAAAAACCGTCTGAGATCAAGACACTATCTTTTACCTCATCTTTCCCTTGATCCACCGCCCGTTGTAATGCCTCTATTCTATTCGGAAATCCGAAACCGGCACCGATAAGAACCCCGTTTTTCACTAAGATCACACTATTTGAAACATAAGTCCTTATTATTGAAAGTCCGAAATCAATATCATTCATAGAAAATATTTTTTTATTTACATCCGCAACCTTTTGCAGTTCAATCTTTTCCGGAAATACCTTATTTTCAAGAAGTATCCCGCCGAAGCCCCTATATGTTTTTGTAAAATCGATCTCTTGAAGATCACCGACAAGTATTCTTATATTTTTTCTCTTTTCAAAAAGAATCTTAATTCCATTCCTTGAAATATCCGGAAGGATCAACACCTCAAAAAAATTTTCCCGGAATTTCATTAAAAAATTATCAGAAGGCTTTCTATTGAATGTAATTACACTGCCAAAGGCGGAAACAGTATCTGTTTTGTATGCCTTTTCAAAACATTCCTCGATACCTTCTCCTGTGGCAACACCGATTGGATTGCCGTGCTTTACAATGGAACAAGCGGGTTTTTTAAATTCGGAGATCGCCCAGATCCCGATAAAACCGTCATAATAATTATTGAAACTCAAATTTTTCTTTTTAAAATATTTTTTAAAGTTATTCAGATTATATTTAAAATTACCAAGTTCATAGATATTCCCAATATCCGACGGATTTTCACCGTATCTGACATCGTCACCTCTTTCAAGAGCAATTGTCTTAAATTTATAGTTATCTTCACTATCTATACTTTCGGCAATGATCGAATCATAGTAAGATGTAAAGTAAAATGCCTTTTTTGCCATCTTCAATTTAAAATTTTTACCATAAGAATTGTCAAGATATCTTAAAAGATCGTTTGCATCAAAAAACGGTGTAACAAGATCATAATTTTTTGCAGCAGCTCGCAGCAAAGTTATACCGCCAATATCGATAAGTTCAATATTTTTTTTAAAATCTTCTCCTTTTGGAAAAGGATAGAGATTGACATAAACAATTTCAATATTTTTCAATGGATTATTATTTTTAAGTGGACCTTTCCTTAATAACGCTTCATATAAAATAGGTGATAAAGTTTTAACCCTTCCATCCTGAAGATTATCAATGTCCAGTATTTTTGAAAGATCTTTTGATACAATATTATGCTCTTTAAAAAAATTGTATGTTCCGGAAGTAGCTAAAATCTCATATCCTTTTTGAATCAGTGATCGTGCAACATTTAATAACTCTTCATCTTTTTTAAAAGATGATATTATAGTGCCAGGTTGACGGTTTGACGGTTTCACGATTTTTCTCCCTTTATATATGTATTTCCCTCTATTTCTTTATCAATAATTTGCTTCTTTTTTTTACTTTTTTCAATTGTACTTAATGCATCTGATATTGTGGTATGTCGTGATTTTTTCTCTATCACTCTAATTTTTTCCAATGTCAATTTTCCATAGTATCTCAATAAATACCATTTTAAATGTAATAAAAATTTCTCTCTTGTTCTCCAAACTCCCACCCATACTTTTTTTTTGGGTAAATAATTTTTTAAAGATTCCTTTATTTCTTCTATTGTCATTTTTTTATCTTTAATTTTCTCTTTTCTTTGTTCCAATTTTACATTTTTCTTTTCTTTTCGTCTATTTATCACCATTAGAACTTTTTCCCTTTCTAATTCGTCCATTAAAAATTGTCCTTTATTTAGTTTTAAAAAGTTTTTACTAATGTCATCACATTTTTGTTCTTTAAGCCATTTTACAAATAATTTTCTGCCTATATCTCTATCATCACTAAACATTTTGTAAATTAAATCATAACTATGATTTTCATTTTTATGTATTATTTCTTGCAAATTACTCCATTTGTATTCTTCTGGCACAGAAACTATTCCTGCTACTACTGGATTATTATAAATATATGCAATTGATGTTAATAAATGTCTATCTCCTGATATTAATTTACTTTTATGTCGTCCTTGAAATACATGTCCTTTTCTATTATATACTTTGTTAACATAACGGGCAAATTTTGTAGAGTATTTCTGTATGAATTCTGAGAGCCTTTTATTAGATATCTGAACCGTCAAATCGTCAACCTGGCACTTTTTTTTAATCTATTTAAAATTTCATTATAATGTTCCATAACTCCATCCAGCCCCTTTCTATACCGTTCTTTATCATACATTTCGCCGTTCTTTCCCCATAGACGACAGGAATCGGGATCAATCTCATCGGCAAGAATAATATTATTATCATTGTTTTTTCCAAACTCTATCTTAAAATCAACCAAAACAATGTCAATTTTTTTAAAAATTTCTTTTAGGATCTCATTTATTTTTAAAGCGTATGCCTTCATTTTCTTAATCTCAATTTCATTTGCAATATCCAAAAATTCAAATAATTCTCTTGTTAATTGCGGATCATTTTTTTCATCATCCTTAAAGAAAAATTCTACGAGCGGTTTTTTAAATTCTTCGCCTTCCTTGAAATTAAATCTTTTTAAGAAACTTCCATAAGCACGATTTCTAACAACAACTTCCACCGGGATCATTTTTACATCCCTTACTTCTATGGTCTTCTCATCTATTTTTTTTACATAAGCCATTGGGATACCATTCTTTTTTAGAACTTCAAAAAGTATTGCCGTGATCCCACAATTTAATTCACCTTTACCCTTCATTTTTTCGTGCTTTACCATATTAAATGCGGTTATGTCATCCTTAAATTCAAGAAAATACTTCCTTGCTCCCTCATCAAAGAGGACCTTTTTTGTTTTTCCCTCAGCTACAAGCTTCATAACTTCTCCTTTAATTTAATAAAAATCGGTAACTTACTTTATTATATCATTTTAAATTTTAAATTCAAATAAAAAAATTGAAAAATTTCAGAAACATATTGGATTTTACTTGTAAAAGAATTCGGTATTTAAATAATAATATTAACCACAGATTAGACAGATTAGACAGATTAAAAATAAAAAATTTATTGAAAACAGAAAAATATTTGAGATTAATCTTTAAATTTTCAGTTATGAAATGAAATTTCATTATTCTAAATCTTTTCAATTATTAGAAAATTAATTTTCTATATTAAAAAAAAGATTTAATAAAAAGTGATTTGGTAAAATCACTTAAACTGAAAATTTAAGAGACTTTAAAATCCGTACAATCCGTCAAATCTGTGGTTAAAAAATCTTATTTGGTAAAAAAACTGTTTTTTTAAAAAGTCCAATATGTTGAGACACCAGACATTTTTTTGACAAAAAAGAGCAAATAAGGTATAATTAAAATTAGTATTATAATGGAAATTGAGACGATTAGGTCCTTATTTCAAGCGGAAAACAGTAAGATCATGAGTAATTTTACTAAACTTATTTCTCTAAATGGAACACTTATTGATACATCTGCTCGGGAAAAATTCATAATGTCATTTTTGAAAAAAGATTACACAACAGATGAAATTGGGAATATTACTGCAACACTTGGAAGTGGAAAAATAAAAATACTTATTCCAATAGGAATAGATGATGGCATATTTGCCGATATAGACAGAAAGGTCAACATATACGAAAAAAATCTTTACGGCAGCGGAGTTATCTCTACATTTCGTCTTGCAATGCTCCTGCAACTGTATAAGGTAATCAAGACCGAACATCTATTTGAAAAACTAAATCTCACATTTCTTTTTTATAAAGGACAGTATTCGAATTATGAGGGGCTTAAATATTATCTTGATAAAAAAATATACGATATAGCGATCACTTTTAACCAAAGTTCAATAAATCGGTTCGGCATCAAACCGTTAAATTATGCGTATGTCCGCATTTATAAGAATTCCACAAAAGAGGACCCCTACTTTGAGCTTGCAAAATTATTGGGAACTGTAAAAGAAAAAATTGATAAGAATTGGGATATAATAATAAAAAAAATTATTCACATAGGAAAGCATGGTGTTTTACCAAGGGTAGGTTACTTTGATATTTTATTTACCTCATCAAAGAAAAGAGCCGGTGAAGCTATTACAAATTTTTTAAAACTTATTAAGGATAAGGATTTTTATTACAATATTATCCATAAGTATAATTTTGAAGGGAAAAAGGTATCGTCTATTTATTGGGAATTTTTTAATATGGTAATTTCTGATGTTTCTAAAAAAGAATCGATCGCTTTAATTCCAGTAGAGGAGGAGCTTCCACTCGAATCGGCAATTTTGTTCGATAAAAAGATATCGGTATTTGATCTTGGTCTCTTTACTTATCTTTCCGGTAGTATCAGTGAAGAGGAGATCATTCTTCCAACAGCGGTTTTGGGAACAGAGATATTTTTCAAGATGTTAGAAAACATAGTTATTTTAGGAGATAAATTAGAAAAAGATGGAAAGATTAAAGAAATTATATGATCTTGTTCAAGGCAAAAACGGACAGGATACAATTGTTCTTGATATCAGTGAGGTAGCAACATTTGCAAGGTATTTTATTATTACAACGGCAATGTCAACACCCCATTTAAAGCAGCTTAAAGAAGAAATAAAATTCGATTTTAAACACAAGGAAGGTGAAATTCCATTAAGTCGAGAAGGGGAGCCCGGTTCGGGGTGGATTATCATTGATTACAACGATATTATTATTCACTGTTTCACAAAAGAGAAAAGGGAATACTACGACCTTGAAAAAATATGGGGTGGCTGCCGGAGAGTTGAATTTGAAAATTGAACTTCACTACATAGGAAAGATGAAGAATCTCTTTAGAGACGGCAACTTATGTTCTCGTAGAGCAGATATACCGTTTTTGGACAATAGAAAAAGGCAAAAAATATGTATGATAGTTTTATAAGAGAAAATTCTAATATTTTAAAAGATTATCTTCTGAAAAAATATAATTTGAAAGAAAATGTTACTATTGAAAAAGGAACTATCTCCGATGTGGAATTTTATACTTCCCTACCGCTTAAAATAGCGAAAAAGATAAAAAAAACACCGATGGAGATTGCTAATGAGTTCTCTTCACTCAAATTCTTCGGTATAAAAAAAATTGAAGTTGCTCCACCCGGTTTTTTGAATTTTTACTTAATTGATGGAATATATCTTGATTATTTTAACAGTTTTTCAGTAAATAAGCACAATAAGAACGGAAAAAAGATAAATATTGAATTTATCTCTGCAAATCCCACAGGTCCTTTTAATGTTGTTTCAGGTAGAGCAGCAGCTTATGGTATGGCTCTTTCCAATTTATTTGAATATCTTGGATGGAGTGTAACGAAAGAATACTATATAAATGATGCCGGCAGACAGGTAAATATATTTGCGAATTCCATATATAAAGCGTACCAAAAGAAATATGAGAGCAGAAATGTTGAATTTGATGAAGGTGAATACAATAATCCGTATATATATGAACTTGCAGATATTTTTAAGAGCAGGATATCCGATTCAAATGATCCGATAGAGCTTTTAAAAAAAATTGCATTGAAAGAAACAAATGATACAAACAAAAAATTTTTGAAAGATATCGGACTTGAATTTGATATTTGGTTCTCGGAAAAATCGTTATATGATTCTAATAAACATAAGAACTATGTTTTAAAGACACTTGAAAAGAAAAGACTTCTTTACGAAAAAGATAATGCGCTTTTTATAAAAAATACTGAACTTGGAGATTCGCAGGATTGGGTCTTAAAAAAATCAAATGGCGATTATACCTATCTTTTTGGTGATATTATGTATCATATTAACAAGTATCAAAGGGGCTTTGACAGGGCAATAAACATCTGGGGACCTGATCATATAAGCGGTGTAAAGAGATTGAAAAAAGCACTTACTGCTTTTGGTATCCCCGAGGACTTTCTTGAGGTCATAATCCTTCAACAGGTAGAGCTTATAAAGGGCGGAAAAAAGGTTACTATGTCCAAAAGAAGCGGAAATTATGTAACATTGAAGGAGGTAATAGATAGCGTTGGAAGTGATGCTGCTAAATATTATTTTCTTTCGAAAACAGCATCTCAACACATAGAATTTTCACTTGATAGTTTTGAAAAGGATAATGAAAAATCTCCGATCTTTTATTTACAATATATGTTTGCACGGATAAATGGTGTTATATTAAAAGCAAACTCATTGGAAGAACCACGGAAGATCACTACTCTACTGAATAGTGAGAAAAGTATTATATACAATTTGTTTCTATTTGAATCGATCATCAATGAATCGGTGCAAAAGATGGAACCTTCTCTGGTAATTACTTACCTGTCAAAAATAGCAACGGAATTTCACAAGTTTTATCATAACAATAAAATAATCGGAAATGAAAACGAAGAAGAACTTTTGAATTTTATTAAAAAACTTGGTATTTTTATAAAAGAGGTATTAAATTTATTGGGGTTTACAGCCCCCGAAAGGATGTGAGGCATTTATGGAACTTGAAAAACAATATATACCGCAAAGGTATGAAGAAAAGATCTATGCAGAATGGGAAGCAAGAAAATTTTATAAAATAGATATAAAAAAAGACAACAAACCGTTTTCTATTGTAATGCCCCCGCCAAATATTACCGGTCGGCTTCACATAGGTCATGCGATGAATAACTCAATACAGGATATTCTTATAAGATTTCATCGTCTTCTTGGTGAAAATTCACTCTGGATACCGGGAATGGACCATGCAGGGATCGCAACACATACGGTAGTTGAAAAAAAGATTGCAAAAGAGAAGGGTATAACAAGATGGGAACTTGGGAGAGAAAAATTTGTAGCTGAGGTCTGGAAATGGAAAGAAGAATACGGAGATGTCATATTAAAGCAGTTAAGAAGGACCCTGGCGCTTCCCGATTGGTCAAGAAAAAGATTTACTCTTGATGATGGACTTTCCAATGCTGTTTACAAGGTATTTGAAACACTCTTTAATGAGGGACTTATTTATAGAGGGGATTATATTGTAAATTGGTGTCCCAGATGTCATACCGCACTTGCAGATACAGAGGTCGAATACAAAGAAGAAAACGGGCATCTCTGGTATATTAAATATCCGTTAAAAGAAGAGGCAGCCGGTATTAAATATCTCGTTGTTGCTACGACGAGACCCGAAACAATGCTTGGTGATACTGCTGTTGCCGTCCATTCGAAGGATAAAAGATATAAAAAATTAGTTGGAAGAACGGTTATCCTTCCCTTACAAAATAAGGAGATCCCGATAATTTCCGATAAATTAGTTGATATGAATTTTGGAACAGGGGTAGTAAAGGTTACGCCATTTCATGATCCGAAGGATAATGAAATGGGAATTCGTCATAACCTTGAGCTTGTAAAGGTGATCGATGAAGATGGTATGATGATGGGAGATATTCCCGATATCTTTCTTAATCTATCGAGAGAAGATGCAAGGACGGTGGCGGTTGATGAACTTCAAAAACTTGGTTTGATAGAAAAGATAGATGACTTTACCCATTCTGTTTCAACTTGTTATAGGTGTCATACAACACTTGAACCATTGGTATCGCGACAATGGTTCGTTAAAATGAAATCACTTGCAGAACCCGCAATTAATGCGGTAGAAAATGGAGAGATAAGGTTCTATCCTGAAAAGTGGAAAAACTACTATCTTAATTGGATGTATAACATCAGGGATTGGTGTATATCTCGTCAATTATGGTGGGGACATAGGATCCCGGTTTTTTATTGTATGGATTGTGATCATACTTATGTGAGTAAGAAGAAATCCGAAAAATGTCCAAAATGCGGAAGCACAAATATTAAACAAGATGAAGATGTTCTTGATACCTGGTTCAGTTCGGCACTTTGGCCCTTTTCCACAATGGGCTGGCCGGAAAAAACAGAACTTCTTGATAAGTATTATCCGACTTCCGTATTGGTAACGGATAGAGGGATTATATTCAACTGGGTAGCAAGGATGATCATGATGGGACTGAAATTTATCGGTAAAAAGCCGTTTGATGATGTTTATATTCACGGGACAATATTGGACGATCAGGGAAGAAAGATGTCAAAATCTCTTGGAAATGGTATTGATCCAATCGAGATGGCTGATAAATACGGTGCCGATGCTATGAGATTCTCGCTTTTAAGCCTAACAACCTTTGGACAGGATATTTACCTTTCCGAGAATAAATTCCAGATGGGAAGAAATTTTGCAAATAAGATATGGAATGCATTTCGTTACATTCTATTAAATACAAAAGATAATGAAAATTATCAGAATAGATTCATCGTAACAAATGGATTTGATAGATGGATACTTTCAAGATATGGAAATCTGCGTCTTAATGCGGAAAATTTTTTAAAGAACTATCATTTTAGCGAATATGCACATCTACTTTACCATTTTTTTTGGAATGATTTTTGTGACTGGTATGTTGAATCAACAAAAAACAGATTGGCTCGATCAACAACAATTGAAAATCTTTTCTATATCGGGTCCCGTTTTTTAATACTTTTACATCCTATCATGCCGGTCATTACGGAGGTTCTTTACTCTTATCTGCCTAAAAATTTTAAGCAGCAAGAAATGATCTTAAATGAATTGATGCCGAAAGAAGCGGATGATAAGATTGATAACAAATATGAGCAAGATATTGAGGAAGTATTAAATTGGATCACCTCTATTAGAAGAGCAAGGAAAGAATTTGATATAAAGCAATCAACAAAGATCACTGTTTTGGTTAAAGCAAAGAATAAGATAGTAGAGAATATTATTCGGGAATTGAAAGATGAAATAAGCGAATTTATCAATGCGAAAATATTGAAAATCGGTGATTTTGAAAGTGAAAAAAAATCGATAAATATTATAACCACTTCAATAACTTCCTCCATTCCGGCAGAAAATATTATTGATATTGAAAAGGAAAAGAAGCGGCTGGAAGAGCAAAAAGAAAAGATCACAAAATTTATTGATGTAAATACGAAAAAACTTGATAACAAAATGTTCATAAAGAAAGCACCAAGGGATGTTATTGATAAGGCAAAAGAGAATATTGAGAAAAATAAAGGACTGCTTGAACAAGTAGAAAAGAATCTTGAAGGTCTTAAATAAAATAAATAAAGGAAACTTTATAAAAAAATTCACATCTCATCCGGATTATGAAGCGGGATGTTATTTTCAAATAGATATTATAGAGGGATGTCCTTATGATTGCGGATATTGTTTTCTGAAACACTATTTGAAAAATCCGGATATAATTGTTTATGATAATCTGGAAAAGATTCAAAAGGAACTTGCTTCTACGAAAGCGAACTATATCAATCTTTCTGTAACCACCGATGGAAGCATGCTTTCACTTTTTCCCGGACTATCAAGAAAATTATTTGATATACTGCGGAAATTTCCCAATAAATATTTTGAGATACGCTTTAAACATAAAAAAGTGATGAAATTATTAGAACTTGATCCCCCTAAAAATGTGATCTTCACATCAACTATAAGCGGAATTACCATAGCGGATAAATTGGAAATAGGGACCTCTTCTACCATTGAAAGAATAGATGCCCTTTCTATTTTTGAAAATAGCGGTTATAAGATAGGTATTATTATGGATCCGATCATCCTTTACGAGGGATGGAAAGAGGAATATGGGAAAATATTTTCAATAGCAAATAAAAAATTATCACGATTATGGCGATTTGGGGTTGGACTTTTACGACTTGAAAGATCGATCTTTCCCATTTTTTTAGAAAGGATCAATAATTCTGTCTTAAAAGGCAAATTATTGGGAGAATTTACCCATGGCGATGATAATAAATACCGATATTATTATAATTACAGGATCAATACTTATAAAACGGTATTAAAATTAGCATCGGTAATGAATATTGAGAATATTCTCTTCTATATGGAAAAGAAAGATGTCAAAAGACAGGTTTTATCGTAACTCATTTTTAATGAGTGGAGTTATTTTTATTTCTCGTATCTTCGGCTTTTTAAGAGATGTTATTTTAGCTGCTTTTTTTGGTACATCATCTATTTCCGATGCTTATTTCATTGCATATAGAATACCGAATACATTGAGAGCACTTCTCGGTGAAGGGGCGTTCAATTCGGCTTTTATCCCTATCTATTCCGAATATACGGAAGCAGATGACAGAAAAAAAGAAGGCTATTTTTTAGGAAATTTATTTATACGGTTTTCACTTGTTCTTTTTGTTGTCTCTTTTTTGGGAATGTTTTTTTCAAGGCAGATCATCTTACTTATTTCTATTGGAAATCCGGAGGCAACAACCTTTATCTTTACGGCATCAAGGCTTTTAAGAATTACCTTCTGGTACCTATTTTTTGTCGGGCTCTCCGCATTTTTTATGGGAATACAGCAGGCGAACAATAGTTTTGCCAGATCAGCAGCTGGGCAGATCGTTTACAATATAAGTTTTATCCTCTTTCTCTTATTACTTTTCAAGGTGAAAGATCAAACAAAACAGGTCTATATTGCTGCTTATGGTGTTCTTGTTGCAGGATTTTTACAACTTTTATATCAATCTATATCAGCAATTCGGTTGAAAAGGCCGTTTATTTTAAATACAAAAAAAGAACTGTCCTCCATTAAAAAACTTATCAAGATCGTTACACCTGCCGTTTTTGGTCAGGCGATCATCGAAATAAATTTACTTGCGGATAGCGTTTTTGCACTTTTTATATCAACAGGCGTGATCTCTGCAATGTATTATGCTTCAAGGTTAATGCAGCTTCCACTTGGTATATTCTCAGTAAGTATTGCAACGGTTTCACTCGCCTTATTTTCAAAAAGAATAGCAAAAGGTAAAACGATAACAGAAGAAGTAAATAGAAGTATTGACAGTATATCGGATATAATACTTCCCATATCGAGTTTTTTGATCGGAGGTGGAATATATCTCATTAAGGTTCTTTTTATGAGGGGGAATTTTACTGAACAATCGGCAAAGATTACAGGTTTTCTTTTGATATTTTATGCAATGGGGTTGATATTTTACTCCTTTGTAAAGCTATTTGCACAGATATTTTATGCTCATAAATTGATCAAGTATCCTGTTATCTTTACCTCTGTAGCGATGCTTATAAACATAGAGCTCAATATGATACTGATAAAATATCTTGGAGCAGGTGGACTTGCCCTTGCTTCCGCCATCTCCTCTATGCTTAATTTTTTGATGCTTTTCTACTATACTAAAAAGAAATTTGAACTTGAAGTATCATTCAGGAAAACACTTAGAATATTACCGATAACGATCATTACATCAATATTATTGATAATTTTAAGACCTCATATTGAAGGTCTTATTGCCATTAAGATAGAATTGGTAAAAAATCTGATACTTGTTGCCGTTTTCTTCATCCTGAACCTCATCCCTTACATTGCCTTGAAATTGATTTTGGGAGAAAAAATTAAGATAAACAAATGAGTAGATGAGTGAATGAGTTGATGAGTTGATGAATTGATGAGAAAAGGCAGAAAAAAAAATAAAAGTAAAAATACAATACAAAGTCGTATGGGTTCGGTATGCCGAACCCTTATTGTTCTGTATTGTATTTGACTGGTGCACTTGCATTATTTCCTTTGACTATATTGTTCTCGGGCAATTTATCGTTATCTAATGAAGAGTCCGGGACCCAGTCTTGGGACACACGATGCAAGCAACGAATGTCCCGCTTGTTTTCGGAGTTTGTATTTGTTTTTTTTTCATTGTCAATTATCAATTGTCCATTGTCAATTGTTTTCGGTAATGTCCCTCTTTTGTTGGTTACGGAGATTAATATTGTTTTTCACTAACCTCTAACCTTAGTCTATTCGTATTCACTCAACGAACTTTGTTCGCTTCGTTCATCTGATTTTTGGGAGTTTTCGGCTCGGTCTTTTGTCAAATTTCGGCATCTTCGGCGGATTCTCTTTATATTCTTTCATTATCTCTTCTATTGTAACATCAAGCTGCCTATCTTTGCCACTCTTATAGTCCTTTGGTCTGTTATCCACTTCAATATCAGGATCGGTTCCATAATTTTCAACACCCCAACCGACATCTTTGAACCAGAAGGAAAATTCAGGCTGCGTAGTTACAGCACCATCAGAAAGAAAATGGCGGGGCCATATACCAATAACTCCACCCCATGTCCTTTTGCCGATAAGTTTTCCCAACTTCAATAACTTAGAGCAATGGCTGAATATATCGCCATCACTTCCGGCATGTTCATTCGTTAGAACAATGATCTGTCCCATAACCGAATCGGTAGGGTATGGTTCGGGTTGTCCCCATCTTTGAATATCGTATCCGATCCTTTTTCTTGCAAGTTTTTCTAAGATAAGCTGCGAAACATTACCGCCGCCATTGTATCTTATATCAACAACTAAGCCGTCATATTCAATCTCGGAAAGAAAATACCGATGGAATTCCGAAAATCCATAAGGTCCCATATCCGGAATATGGACATAACCTATTTTTCCATTGGTTTTTTTATGAACATACTCTCTATTCTTCTCTACCCAATTTCTATACCTTAGATTTATTTCACTTCCGATAGTATCGATAAAAACCGCTCTCTCTTTTTTTGCTTTTGGATCATAAATGGAAAGTTCAATACAAGTTTTTGCCTTATTGAGAAGCATTCTTTCAATGGAAACATTTTTTTTGACCTTGATACCGTCAATTTCCCTAATGATCTCACCCTCAGAGATATTCGCTCCCGGTGTTTGCAGTGGAGAATTGAATTTATTATTCCATGTATCACCGCTTATTATATTGGTAATTTTGTATCCCTTGTTTTGATTATCCCATTTGAATTCACCGCCTAAAAATCCGACTTTATATACAGGAGGTTTATGATAATCACCACCGAACTCATAGCAGTGAGATGTTCCAAGTTCACCCTGCATCTCCCAAACAAGATCGGAAAACTCACCCCTTGAACCGATCTTATCGATCAGTTTGAAATATCTTTTAAAGATAAGATTCCAATCAATATCCGACATCTTTTCATTCCAGAAGTTATCCCTCTGCAAACGCCATGCTTCTTTATACATTTGCCTCCATTCATCTAACGGTTCAACAAGTATCTTCGCTCTTGTAATATCAATATTCCCGCCTTCTTTACCTTCTTTCGAAAGAACCTCCGGTGTTATCGGTACACTATTTGGAAATACCCTGATCTCACTACCTATTCTAATAAATATCTTATCTTTTGTCAGGTAAAAATAAGATGCTCCGGCAAAAAAAATCTCTACTTTCTTCTTTTTTAAATCATAAGCAATGATCTTTGCCGACGGTTTTTTCTCCGAAGAAAAGAAATCCTCTGAAAGTGCGCCCTCAATTGGAAATGCAAGAGCAAAAATCCTGTCTTTAGAAACGGCTATCTGCTCATAGATTGAGATAGGAAGCGGCATAAGTGCCACCCTATCCTTAATATTTTTAAAATCGATCTGGACCTTAACTTTTTCCTCTTTTTCATCTATTCGAGACATATCTTCTTGAGCTCCACCCTTCTTTTGTTGCCTTTCCTTTTCATCCGGAATTGCTCCGAAGGCAGTTGGAACCTGGACATCCTTTCTCAATGGAATAACATATATCTTGTCCGTTCTTGGAAAACTTGCTTCAAACTGTATCTTATCACCAACCGGATCAAGTTCCCGTGCGGAGATAAAATAAAGATATTTTCCATCGAGAGAAAAACAAGGATTAAAATCTTGTAAAATCGGGTTGGTAATTACATTATCCTTTTGCTTTTTTATATCATAAACAAGTATTGCCATTCTTCTTTTACCGATCATAGCAGAGTAAGCAAGGAAACTACCGTCGGGCGACCAATTCAAACCCATAGGCGAAAAATACTTGTTCTTATGGATTACCTTTGATGTCCTTTTTTTAATATCAATTAGGATCACTTCATAGCGATGGTTTATTAGTGCTAAATAATTTCCATCGGGAGATGGTAAAGTTGCTGCTACTCTTCCAATATCTTTTTTTATGCTTTTTCCGTTCTCTCCCTTTCCGTATTTGAATATCTTGATGGATTCCTCACCCATCTCATCTGTAATAACTGCAATATTTTTATCCTTATTTAAGAATTTAGGTAAGCGGTATCGTGCATCTGATCTTGTTCCGAATTGATAAACAGGACCCTCAAAGTTATCCATTCCAAAAACAGAACCCCTTGCGGAGAATGCGATCTTTTTTCCGTCTGAAGATGGGGTAAAATCTTCAAGATATTTGTTTCCCGATACGAATTTCCTATCAATATATTTCTTCGGTGAATTATATTTAAAATCAAGCCTCTTCACATCATTGGCTTTTACATTTAATAAGTAAAGATCACCGCCGGAATGATAAATTATATTTTTTCCATCCGTTGAAGCATTTCTTACATAAAATTCATTATGAGCAGTATGTCTTTTGATATTTTTCCCATCCGTATTACAGGAATAGATATTTCCTATTCCTTCATGATCGGAAATAAAATATATTTTACCGTCTATCCACATAGGGCAGGTAAGATTTGTCTTAATATCAATGATCTTCTTAAAATTAAAATTGCCTCCATTATCAATCCAGATTTCACCAGCAGTTCCACCTCTATATCTTTTCCATCTTGCAGGATCAGCGGTATTTCTACCGATAACAACACCCTTGCCCTTTTCTTGAAATGAGATGTGGTTTGCAGGACCGTAGGGCAATTCCGTTATATTTCCATTAAGATCAACTGTGAAAAGTGCCTGTACCCTTGCATTTATCTGTTTTGCATTGGTTGAAAAGATGATCTTTCCATCATCCGTCCAGCCAACACAGTTACTGTTTGCAGAAAGATAGGTCAACCTTTTATTTATGCCGCCATAAGAATCCATTAGATAGATCTCTTTTACGCCTTCTTCGGTACCTGAGAAAGCAACAAATTTTCCATTGGGAGAAAAGAACGGTTTTGAAGCAGAACCTTTTGTGGTTGTTAACCGAATCGCTTTTTTTCCATCAATGTTCAATGACCATAGATCGTCTTCACTTACAAAGATAATCTCTCTGCTGTGAATAGTTGGAAATCGATAATATCCTTTCATATCTCCTCCGTTAGATATTTAAAAACATTTCTGTTTTCATATTGTTCCGCTGCCTGCGGAAAAATAATTGTTTTTACTTTATATTTATACGCTGTAATCAGCGAATTTATTCCACCATGAGTAATAAATATATCTGCTTTTGGCAGGAGTTTGGTGAGTGGGGCATTCTTTATAAAATTTATACCCTCTTTTTTTAAGTTATCAACTCCTATAACATAGATTCTATATTTTTTGCTGTCAAGGTTTATTTTTTTTAAGATATTCTTGACCCGTTTGGAATTATTAAAGACTGTGCCAAGTGAGATCAGAACTACTTTTTTACCATTACCTTCTATTTTTATATCACCATCGAATATCAATGAATCATCCGGAATATAATCTAAAAAGACCATATTTTTTAACGGCTTTTTTATAAAGTAATTAAATTCTCTTGGTGATGTTAGAATGATCTTGTGGTGATCTATAAATGTATCGGTAAATGTATCCCTTGATCTTATCTTATATTTTTTGTAAGAACCGATCAAGAATAATGATAAAAATCTAAAGAAATTGAGTTGAAGTTTATTAACTATTTTATAAAGGAATTTTGGAAGATTGTATCTCAAATTATATGGTGGTTCAGTCCCCTTTCTAAAGGGGAAAATGATCGGATATACTATGAATCTTTTAATCTTATATCTTCTTGCTGTTATACCGCATCTTGATTGTAAAAGGTCAAAAGCGATCCCGTCATAATTTCCATTATTTAATATCTTATCAACAAGTTCCGCCATCTTTTTTTCATATTTTAGCATTCTTCTCAAGATGATGATGATCTTGAGCGGGTTTTTCGTATCGGCTATCTTGACATCTATTGTAATATCAATTGGGATGGTGTCTATATTTAATTTTTGAAATACCGGTAGAAATCCGGATTCACAAACTACGGTAATTGAATAGCCCTCTTTTTGCAGGTATTTTATTGCACCGATATCGGGAAGCAAATGTCCTATTGCCGGAAATGTAATAAATAGAATATTCCCTTTTGTCATAATATTTTATTTTACTCTTTTTTTAAAATAATTCAATAGTTTTTTACGAAATAAGAAATATAATAACCACAGCACCAAGAAGGTGCTGGATATACCACAGAGCAACAATCGTTATTAGTGTACCAGTTTTTTTCCGTTATTCTGAACAGATAAAAATCGCTCAATTTAAGTATTATTTAAATATTTTAATAAAACCAGCAGTATTAACAAAATAGTTATTCGGATTATCTGCAATTTTTCTAAATATTTTAAATGTTTGATGATTGATTTTCGTTGCTTTCGAATCAATTTCTCGCGTTCTATTATTTGAATATTCTATTATTTTTTTCTCAGTTAAAATATCATTTGCATATATTCCATCTAAAAACGCTAAATAATGAACTCCTTCATTTAAAGATATCATTTTTATTAATTCATTTATTTGTTTATCTTGAGAACCACCGCTTTCTTTAACATGCTTTGCCTCAATAATAAAATATTCAGTATTAAATTTTACTAAAACATCCGGTTTTTTATTCTCTGCAATATTGTATCTAATTCCTAGTATTTTCTTAATGCCGTGCCAATTTCCATTTGAAATAAAACAAAATTCATTGTTTGATACTTGTTTATAGTTATCATTTAATGTAAATTTCAATTTTTTTTCAAGTAGATACTTTAATTTCATCTCTCCAGCATTTCCTTGCCTTCGTGATGCTCCCTTGTCTAATATACCAGTTACCGTAGATTTGTCTATTGCTTGATACAATTTTCTATTCTTAAAAAACAATTTTAACAATTTTTCTAAAATATCATATCTCTCTTCGTTTGTTAACTTTCTGTAAACACTTAAAGATATATCATATACATTAAAAAACATAACAAAAGGTGAACAAATTGATTTCCCACAAATATTTTTATCTAATTCAATTATAAGATCTTCTCTACTTTCATTTACATCTGTTGAATGTTTTTTGATTTGTTCAATTATTGTTCTAATATCATTTGCAATCTTTACATATTCATCAGCCGCTTTAATTCCTTCGCTAAGGTGCCAATAAAAATGATTGTATTCCTTGTTTAGAATATCTTCAGGATGTTTAGCAGAATATAGTAAACTTTCAAGATTTTTTCTCATCTTTTCTCTGTATTATTTGTGTATAATAAATATAATTAATCAGATTGTACATAAATTCAAAACTAATTCTTTTTCTATTGTTGTCACGAAAATTTGTTAAAAAGAATGATGAATATCTATGCCTTATTTTCTTTAATTCTCTATTTACTTCAACAATAATTTTCAATTGAATTTCAATACTTAATTTCTTTCCTATTATTAAGTGAGCCATATTTCTTGATGTTTTTTTCCCAATTAGCCCAATATCTTTCTCTTCCCTGATATCATAAAGCCCTAATGATTGATTGTTTTTTCTGTCAATAGAGCGTAGTAAGATAATATTATTTATTATTTTTTTATATGATTTTTCATCCATTTTAACTTTTATTTTTTGATTAAAACTATTATACGAAAAAGTGATTTCCTTTTCGCCTTTTTGAATCATATCTAATGTCAAACGTTTAATTTGCAAAGTATTGTTATATTTTTTAATCTTATCAAAATATTCGCCGCCTATTTTATATCCATAATTTCTATTAATAATTGTCACTGTCTCTTTACGAGACGGAAATATTTTTGTTTTTATTAAATCATTCGGTTTACAATTTGTTCTTTTTCTATAATAAAAAGAAATTACATTATATGTAGTATCTTCAAAAACCTGTTCTTGAAAAATATTCAATTTAACAATCTCAAATTTATTGAAAAAAAAAATCCTTATTCTCTTTGTATTTTCAGCAGAAAGAAAATTCAAAGGGATAATTATTATACCTTCTTGTGAATTTAATATTGAATATATTGATATTTGAAATAAATCATCAAATTCAGGAAACTTGTCAAAATATTTCCTCTTCAATTTAGTGTCTGCTTTATTCTTATATAAATATGGAGGGTTTGTTATAACAAATTCATATTGATTAGATGTTAATATGGAATCTTTTTCGAATATATCAATATTGTTAATAAATTTTTTGTCAATATCATACCCAATTGAGTTAATAGCCCCATTCTTAGATGCCCATTTTAACAAGTCACCATTTCCAGCAAATGGATCAACGACTCTTTTCATATCAATAAACTTTTCAAAGCCTTTTAATATGTAGTCCGATTTTGTTGTCAAATATTGACCTTTCTTTCTTTTTTCAGATAAAATATTTCTCATGTTTGCATTATAACAAAATGTTATTCCTATGTCAAGTTATTGTCATGGAGTATTGTTACAATATGAAAATGTTAATGAATTTTACTAAATGAAAATGTTAAACTTTTTAAAATTATTTTGAAATTATTGCAATATCTTTTCATCTCCGTTTCAGATTTTCAAAAATATTTGACCATAAATATCCGTTGCTAAAATTCAATAACTCACTTCGTTCAAACAAATTGCAATTTTTCCTACGGAACGCAACTACTATTTATTAAATCTTCAAATGTCGTTAGAAAAGACATTTACAATATTTTTTTTAAAGGAATAAAAGTTTAACATTTTGACTTTGGAATAACA
>JAUXGM010000056.1 GCA_030622125.1 bacterium
GGGACACAGTCATTCTATTCCCTTTGATTATATTGTTCTCGGGTGGTCTATCGTTATCTAATGAAGAGTCCGGGACACACCTCAACTTTAAAAATCAGAAAGTTGAGGTAATGTCCCTCTTTTATGGCTTTTCGGAGATTAATATTGTTTTTTACTAATCCCTGTATTAACATGTCAAATGGAATAAAGCGACTAAATTTTTGGAACGTTCTATTGTTTCATTATAAACCTTCACAATATCATTAGAGTTCCCATAGAAAAATATTATATCATTTTTTTGAATCCAATCAAAGATCTCTTTGTGTATCTTCATACGGTTATTAAAACCGCAGCCAACAATTAGATACCTGTAATTTGTAATATTTTTTTCCACTATTTCAATGTCTTTCAGTTGTAAAAGATGACCCTTTTCTCGCCTCCAGTTATCTATGATTTTGCCCGGTAATATGATCAGATCGTTTGCATGGATTTTTCCTTCCATTCTCATTTGTCCGAATTGATATAGCTCGATCTTTTTCATAGATCCTCCTTATAAAATAAAAAACATTACCATTTCTCCACATTGAGAACCATCTCTCCTGAAAGAAAAAAATTTTTCTTTTTTACTATATGTGTCCTCTTTAACGGAATAATTTTTTTTTACATTACTTTTTTCCAAATCAAAGACAACGGCTTTTTCCATAGATAAATAATACTTGCCTGTATTTTTTTTGTATATGGCTTCGGGAAAACCCGCTTTTTCGAATTCTTCTACAACTTCACTGCCAACCTTGTATGAATTTTGTTGTATATTCGGACCGATAACAGCTGTAAGGTCAGATACATTTTCACCAAGATACTGCATTTTTCCAATTGCTCTTCTTACAATATGCTTAACGATTCCGCTCCAACCGCAATGAAATATTCCGGCATACCTTTTTCCGTATATCAACAGAGGAAGACAATCTGCAAATTTCACTCCTAAAAATATTCCTTTTTGATCTGTGATCAAACCATCAACATCTTTTATTGTCGTATCTTTTTTTATCTTCCTATTTATTACGTATATACTTGAACCATGAATCTGTTCGGGAAAAACCATTGGACCGAAAAAGTGGAGTTTTTCTTTAAATATTATATAATTTTTCACTATATTTTCCTTTTTATCCCCCCGCCCGTAATAAAGATTTAAAGAAGAAAACTTTTCTTTTGATACACCGCCGCTGCGGGTTGTATATCCTGCTAATATCGATGTTTTGAAGAGAAAAACAGAGCCTTCGGCATCAACAGTTCGGCAAAACATTTGTTATGCTCCTATCCGCCAAAAAAACATCTTTTATTTTATTAATTACCCTTGAAGTATTTATATCAATATGAATATAACCGGAATTAATTTTTTCTGTTTTTGCGGGTAAAATAATTTCTAAATTTTCGTAGAAACCTTCATATTCTTTGAGACCGTTCTCTAATAATTTTTTTACTTTTTTCATTGCCTTTTTTTTGTCAATGTCTTCCTTAAAAGAGAAATATATCTTTGTATTCCACTTTTTTGCTTTGTGATCCGTTGCCCATCGTAATTTTATTATATTCTTATTTTTTATGCTTTTGCAATCTTCTTTATGTATTTCAAATCCGTTTTTTGTTTTTATGCCGACTATCGGTTCACCAAGCATAGGACAACAACAGAAGGCAAGAGAAAAATTTGAGATCTCTTTATTTGTTTTAGGAATTATTATCTTATACATAGATTGAAGTGGAATCTTGTCCATTATCGGTTCTTTTTTTATATGCTTAATATTGGTGGGGTATATATCTTTATAGATAGTTCTAACAATATCATAAATTGGGGATTTCCTTTCCGATTGTTCAATATCAATTATACTTTTTGAAAGTACTTTTATGATCTCTTCGTTGCTATAATAGTGATACAACCAATTTTTTATTGCTTTAAATGCTTCATGTGTTCGGACGCTCAGCAACCAATTTATTGCCGGATGTACCTCCGGTGATGTAATTACTGTTATCTGATCTCCATTTTGGAGGATTTCATCATAAGCAACCTTTACCGATCTCTTTTTTCCCGCTCTTAATACTTTTGCTCCCTTACAATGATTTGCCAGGTCCGTGTGTATCCTATATGCAACATCAAGAACAGTAGAACCATAAGGCAGAATTATTTTGTCGCCTGCCGGGGTAATAACATTAACACTTACAACATTTGAATTTAACCTTCTTGATTTCAAGACATTTGCAAGGGTATCGTAGATCTTACCGATATCTTGATACTGTCCGGTTTGAAATTCCCATCCTTTGTATACCGGGTGAGCTGCCGGTCCATACTCATTGTATGCTTCCATTTCATCCGTTTTAATCTGAATCTCAACATAAATCCCCAATTTGGGTTCCAATATATCTATGTGTAATGATTTATATCCGTTGGCTTTCGGTTTTTCTATGTAGTTTTTTTCTCTAATATAACTTGAAAATATTTTTTTTACAACATTTAGTGCCTGATAGCATTCTACCTCTCGGTCAACAATTATTTTTACTCCGAATAAATCATATATTTGATCTATTGAAACACCCGCTTGCTGCATTTTTCTATAAATTCCGTATAGACTTTTTTCTCTGTATTTAATGTCCATAATTTTGATTTTCTTCTTTTTTAATTCGTTGGTTATTTTACTTATTACATTTTTCTTTATATATTTCTCGGCACTTTGCGATTTAAATGTTTCATTTTTAAAGGTATAGAGTTCTTCATATAGTAAATGAGAAAATTCTTGTTTTTGGATCTTAAATGCTAAATTTTCCAATCTGTGTTTAACCTTCCATATATTTAATACATCGGCGAGGGGAATATAGATATCTAATGTTTCCTTTGTTTTTGCTCGCTGCTGCTGAGGAGATGTTGCCATTATCGTTTCAATATTATCTATCCTATCCATAAATTTTATAAGAACTATTCGTATATCTTTTTGGGCAAACATTATCAATTTCAAAAGAGAGGTTGCTTCTTTTATCATCTTTGAAACGGCTTTCTCCTTAAAATCATATTTAGTCAAACCATCAACCAAATAGGCAATATTATATCCGAATTGTTTTTTTATTTTTTCTATGGAAACAGTTGAATCTTCCACAATGTCATGTAAAAGAGCAGCAATTACCATCTCCTTATCATATATCTTATAATAAGTAACACATTTAATTGCAACTTTAATTGAATGCAATGAACACGGTTCGGAGTTCATTCTATGCCGTGGTCCCAATACCCTTAGTAAAAAATGAACTGCCTGTCCGATCTGTTCACAATCGGTTTTGGGGATAGCAATTCCTCTTACATTTTGAATTGCATCAAAGATCAATTTTTTTAATTTTTCCTCATCAAAAAATTCATCTATTGCGTTATTATTTTTCATCTTTCCTTTTTAAAAATTCTCTTAATTGTTCTTCCCATGTTAACGGAGTAATATTTAAAGCATCGGCAAGTTTTTGATTGGAAAGAGAACTATTTTTCGGTCTTGTTGCCGGACGCTGAAGCCTTGCAGAAGATATCGGAGTTATGCCAAATGGAAGCTTTAATACCTTTTTCAGATATATCGCAAATTGATATCTTGTTATATTCGCAGAGGAAGTTAAATTGTAAATACCGGCTGGAATCGATTTTTCTATTGATTGTTTTATTATTTCCGCTGCATACCATGAGAATGTAGGATCTCCCCATTGATCGTTGATTATTTCAAGATCCGTATCTTTATAATTAGTAATGAAATCAAAGAGCGTTTTTCTTTTTTCCCCTATTAGCCAGGCGACACGGAAAATCTTGTATTTTTTAGAAATTCTTTCAACATATTCTTCTGCCATAATCTTTGTATAACCATAGAAATTTATTGCCTTTCTGAAATCAGCTTCCTTATATTTCTCTCCTTTTTCTCCGTCAAAAACATAATCTGTGGATATGTGAATAAGTTCAAAATTATATATATTGGAAAGCCTTGCAAGTTCTTTGGCAGAAAAACCGTTTATCTTTAGTGCTTTTTCCTTCTCTTGCTCGGCAAGATCTACATTGGTCATTGCAGCGGTATTGATCAGGATATTCGGTTTGATATTTACAATAATCTTTTTAAATTGATCTCTCTTTTCAAGATCAAATGTTTTGGAATTAAAGGGAAATACCCTGAATTCTGATCCGAATACCCTTTCTATCTCACTTCCGAGTAATCCCGTTGAACCGAGAACCATTATCTTTTTCATAATATATTATAATAATTAATTGATTTTTTTTCAACCGGGTTCCGGTGCTAATGGAATGACAAAAGAGAATTTGCTTCCTTCTCCATATTTGCTTTCTACAAGAAATCTACCCTTATGCAATGTAATTATCTGTCTTGATATCGACAGACCGAGCCCGGTGCCGCCCTTTTTTCTTGTCAGTTTGTTGTCTACCTGATAGAAAAGATCCCATATCTTGTCAAGATCCTCCGCTTTTATTCCGCTTCCCGTGTCTATAACCGAAACCTGTAAATATTTTCCGCCGGTTGATGGTTTTTTATTATATTTCATGCTGTTTGTCTGCATTACTTCAAGTGTAATGGAACCTTTCTCCGTAAATTTCACGGCATTCCCAATAAGATTAGTAATAACTTGTTTTATTCGAAGCGAATCAAAAAAACCTGCTGTTACAAAATAACGGTATTGAGTTATAAATTTCAAGTTTTTGCTCTTTATAAGCGGAATTGTCTCTTTTTCTATTTTTTCCATGAACTCTTTAATATTTTGTTCTTCTAATTTAATGGAAAACTTTCTTAGATCAACCTTTGAAATATCAATAATATCATTTATAAGTTTTAACAGATCTTTTGCCGATACCTCGACCGTAGTTAAACCTTCCATCTGTTTTTTATTGATATTTCCAAGTATCTTCGTTTGGATCAATTGCGTATATCCGATAATTGATGTTAGCGGCGTTCTTAATTCGTGAGATATCATAGAAACAAATTGGGTCTTCATTCTATTCGCTGTTTCCGCTTCATTTTTTGCTTTTGAAAGTTCTGTCATGGTTTCATTTAATGTTTCGTTGATCTCTTTATAGTTTCTATTTATGACCTCAAGTTCGGTAACGGTGGCGCTCAATGTTTGATTGCTTACATTCAATTCATCCGTTTTTAAATTTACCTGTTTTTCGAGTTCTTCGTTCCAATTTTTTAGTTTCTGTGAATAATCATGGATGTCTTTTCTCATTTTTTCAAAGCTTCGGGCAAGCATTCCTATCTCATCATTACGATTAATCTCTATTTTCTTTGTAAAATTTGTTTTGCCGAGAGTTGCTATTTCATTAGCAAGATGAATGATCGGCATAGTAAGCGAATCTATAAAAAAGTAGGCAAGGATAAAAACAATAAAACCGATTAAAATCAAGAATCCGACGAAATAATTTCCATATTTACTAATCTCATCTTTCATTTTTTTTTGGCATAAGGTTATTGTAATATAGTTGTTCTTCTCTTGATTTATCGAAAAACCGGGTCCTCCCAAACTGCTTTCGCCAATTATCTTTTCTTTTAATACGATATCTTTGTGCGTGCATTTTTCCGAATGATTCTCATAAATATAAAACACTTCTTCCCCTTTATATATCTCTATTTTTGAAATTACCTTGTTTTTCCTTAATTCCGCTAATGTATTTTCTACTGTTTTCTTATCATTTGCCCACAACGGAAAGTCAAGGGTATTACTTACATTTTTTAATGTGAATTTCATACTCGATACATATTCTTCCTTGATAATATTGAAACTGAATTTAAGAAAAAATACTGAGATAAATATAAATGTGATAAGCAGTATTGGAATAAGATAAAAGATAAGATGGGTTTTTATAGAAACAAATTTTTTCACTTTAGAAATGTTATATTTCCTTCTGCCGTATTTATAGAAAAATTAAAACTTTTAATAATGTGGTAATTCACAAAGACCTTATAGTTTTTTATCTTAATGTTGTTTACTTCTCCTTTTTTTATACCTCTTTTTACCGCTTTTACGGTCTCAATGCCCATAGAATAGTAATCGGGAATAATTGATAGGTATGCTCCGCATTTAACAAATCCCTTCGTTAATCCGATAAAAGGAATTCCTCTTTTGTATGTTAATTTTAGTATGTTATAGGTATTTTCCGGTGTGTAGATGCTGCTGTCATAAACCGCCATTACAACGTAATCTTTGGGAATATTAAGGTTCAATAGAACCTTTCCTAGATCTTTCTTTATAATCTTAAATTGCAGGTCTATTCCTTCTTTTCTCATAGTTCTCACATAGTCATCACTATTTTTTTCATACCATTGCCGGCTGCATGGAATAATTACTCCTTTTATGTCCGAAAGAATTGCCTTCAGGATAAGTATTTTTCTATAACTATCTATCTTTGGTTCAACATAAATTATTCTTTCGGGTTCAAAAGAATATTTCTCAATATCATATACCACTAAGGCGACAACTCTTATATTCTCCGTATTTTCCTTTAAATAATTGAGGGCTTTTTCTCCGATGGCAAAACAGATATTTTCTTTTTTATCAACAATCTCCAATTTATCGTTATCCATTCTCAAATCAATAATTTTATAACTCTTTAATTCTTTTTTTATCCCTTCCGTTACCTCATTAAAGAGATCATAATCAAAGGATGAAACGAGATAGATATTTGATCCATAAGCCGTAATAAACAATAAAACAAAAATAAGGACTGATACTTTTTTAAAATTCATAGTTTAATTCCACGCCGTAGGTTCTTCCCGGCATCCTCAGATCATACAGGTATGAAGATTTAGCTATCTTGTCTACATAGTACATCGTGTAGTACGATGTATCAAAAATGTTTTTGGCATAAGTAGATATGCCGACCTTTAAGCCCGAATATGTCAGATTAACATCTGTTGTAATATACGGTTTACCGTCCTCCTTTTCTTCGTTCCATTCCTTTCGCGGTCTCTTTCCAACATACATATTTGAAAGAGAAAGATTAAGATTCTCTAATATGGAAATACCCATCCACTGGACGATCTTCAGACTCGGATAACCGTATTGTATAAGATCTTCTACCTTTGCCTGCTGATAGGTAGATGAAACAGCAAGATCAAGTTTCTTATTATTGTATTCGAACAGTCCCGTTATTCCATATATCTTTTCCTCACCCATATTGTTATACTGAGCATTCCCTCCACCAATATCTATCTTTTCAATTAGTTTCTCAAGTCTCTGGTGAAAAAACTCCATTTTGAGACAAAGATTTTTTGGTGTAATTTTCATACCGAACTTATAGGAATTGATCGTTTCGGGTTCAAGATCCGGATTTGCCTCCGACCATGCATCGGTTTTCATAATCAACTCTCTCGGTGTTGGAGATCTAAAAGCACGACTGTAATTAAAATTAAACGAAAGCTTATTTATCTTATATCCGATATTGAACTTGGGCGATAAAAAACCCTTGAAAAAATAATTATGATCATATCTAAGGGAACCGATAAATCTCACATTCTTTATATTTCTCGTTATCATCTGAAAAAATACCCCGTAGTTATCATAAACTATCGGATCAATGTAATAATTAGATGGTTCAAGGGGTTCGGAAGAGTGATTTATATAGTGATAATCCTTAATATCCCGAAGGTTATTAACATCAAAGTCAAATCCTAATAGTGTATTTGTGTATTCAAAGTTCTTATCAATCTTTAACTCTCCGAATATCTTTGAAGATAGTTTTTTTGCTTCTGTAAATTGTTCGTATTCGGGCTTCATGGAAGTTGTTGAATCATAAACCGTATAGCCCCAGATACCTTTTCTGTCAAAATTCTGATAATTCAGAGTAATGCTTCCATTCAGAGTATTATCAATTTCATGATCAATTCCTGCGGTTATAAATATATCGTTATATATATAGCCGTAACTTCTGTTCTGAATTATCTCATTCCAACTACATATTTCATTTTTCAGTTCAAAAAATCTGTAATTGATATTATAGATCCTGAGAAAAAATCCCTTGTATTTAAAGAGTGATCTGAAAAATAGGTTCTCTCTCGGATTGTTTTCCAGCACATTTGGTTTACCCTTGTATGTTTTGTCAATCCCGATTCCATCATCATCCAATTTTGAAATCGTAATGCCGTATTCAATATCATTCTTTTTACCAAAGATTGAAATTGTCGGCTTAAAAGATCCACCGGATCCGGCATTTACTTTTAAATTATTTGGAAAATCCTCTTTTTCCACGATGTTTATATATCCGGCAAATGTTCCCGAACCGTATAAAGAAGAATATCCTCCGAAAGCAACCTCTATCCTTTCAATATTCTCAAACGGGAAATACTCATCAACTATACTTTTGTTATATAATGGATCATAGATTGGAATACCATTAACAAGAAGGAGAAATCGCTCATTGTGACAGTTTAGAATGCCATTTGTAAAAATCTGGGTTTCACCTGTTCTATATCTTGATTTGTACATTCTTGAGATAAAAGGAATTA
Source organism: bacterium (assembly GCA_030622125.1). Taxonomy (GTDB): domain Bacteria; phylum AUK180; class AUK180; order AUK180; family AUK180; genus JAUXGM01. The sequence goes on from JAUXGM010000056.1 coordinate 8,496, forward strand.
AAGATGCTACCGTATTGATGTTATTCTTCTGTAAAAATTCCTCAGAGAATATAATTATATCCTCTCCAAGTTCTCCGTATTCCATTTTGATCTTATATGAGGATTCTATAAGCATTTTATCAAGTCTTAAAAAATAATCCTCTTCGCAAAAAGTAACAACCATCAAAAAAACCGCAAAAAATGAAAATACTTTTTTCATAATCCCTCCCTAAAATATTTTACTCCGATATTTTTTTGTATTTCTCGATTATTATTGTTCCCGACTATTTTGACATTTAACTTGTTTTGAAGGTTTATAAGAGATTTGACAAGATCCTGCTTTATATAATTCTTTTCTATATCTTCTGTTAAAAGTTGGTGTAAAAAAACATAGTCGGGTTGGATTGCCATGATCGTGTCTAAATTGGATGCTATCGTTCCATAATTAAATATTGCTATTTTATGACCAAGATATTTCAACATCTCAATTTGCTCTCTGTAAGATAAAATGTTATTTGCTACATCTATATCATCAAATGTAAAGATATAATTCTTAGGTAGTTTTTTTTCTCTTATAGTAAATATCATATCTTCGTTTACCGCTAATTTATGTATTGGAATAAAGAAATTTGCCTCTCCCGTAAAATTTGTCATCATCTTTTCGATAATAGCAATGTACATTTCTCTTATCTTTTTCGCATCGTTGCAAAATCTAAATATCTCGATTATTTTCGTGCCTTCCACTATAAATTTTACGGCATACCCTATTTTTTCGTTGTCAATTGATTTTATCTCCTCATTTTTTAGATCAAAGTTTCCCGATATTACGGAAAGGCGTATATATTCGTAGTATTTATCTTTTTCGTCGGCGATCTTTTTAAGGAGAGTGAAAATATTTCTATATATCTCTCTTTCAAATCTAACATTTTTGTCCTTTTCAAATTGATGTCCCGTAATATAAAAAAAGTTTTGATATTCCGAAAAATTCGGGAAATTTTTCCTTGTTGTTTCTATTAAATTCTTTTTTAATTTCTCAATATTGAATTGACCTTCCTGATCTTTTTGTGAAAAGAACAGAATAAAATCTCCTGCATATACCTTTCTTACGCTGATCAATGTTTCGGCACAGTTTTTATCAACAAATTCATTTATACTTTTAGAAATCTTATAGATGTAATCGTCTATTATTTTCCAATTAAATATTTTTTCGTATTTTAATATTTCATCCGTATCTATATATACTATATAAAAACCCTTATCATATTTTTTCCTTAGATTTTCAAAAAGAGCTGGTAGAATGGGAAGCTTTGTCAATTTATCGATTGACGCTCCTTTTTCCTTTTCGAACTCGGTTGCAATTTTTTTATATTCGCTATTTACTTTTTTTAAGGTTTCTGAAATCGTTCCTTTACTTATGATATTTTTTATTCTGATATATAATTCTTCAAGATTAAACGGTTTTTTTATATAATCGTCCGCACCGAGTGAAAGTCCTTTAATTACACTTTCCGGGGTAGAAAGAGCGGTTAGCATAAGTATCGGGATCATAGAAAAAACCTTATGGTTTCTCAGATGTTCGCAAACCTCAAACCCGTTTTTTCCGGGCATCATAATATCCAGTATTATTATATCGGGAATATTCTTTTTATTTTCGATCAGATCAAGAGCTTCTTCACCATCTTCCGCTTCTATGATCTCAAAACCTTTTGCCGTAAGATATTTATTTAAAACCAACCGGATATTTTCATCATCATCTGCAACCATTATTGTTCTTTTTTTTACCATATTTACCCTCCTAAATATTCCTTACAAACCTCAATCAATTGTTTTAAATTAAACGGCTTTGTTAAATAATAATTTGCTCCAAGCGTAATGCCTTTTTTGATATCCTCCTTTGAAACATAAGCTGAGGAAATGATTACCGGTATTTTAAGATTAAATTTCCGTCTTATTTTTTTTAATACCTCAAATCCATTGATCCCTTCAAGCCCTATGTCAAGAAAGATTAATCCGATCTTTTTATTGTTCTCTTCTATATATTTGCATGCTGCCAATCCATTTTCAAAGATATTTTTCTTATTCCTAAAATCACTCAGGGTTAATGTTATTAATTTTTGAATTTTTTCATCATCCTCAATAATCAAGATTTCCTTATTCATTGTGTTCCTCTATTTTTTATTTCCGTTTGGTAAGCATTATAAGTAATATTATCATAACATACAAAGAAGACATTTGTTATTTCTTTATTTTGTTTTAATTCATCTTTTACTGCCTTTACTGCTATTGGAACCGCTTGTTCTACCGGAAATCTATATGCCCCGGTACTTATTGAAGGAAATGCAATAGTTTTAATATTTCGTTTTTTTGCTTCTCTAAAAACAGATATGTAGCATTTCCTTAAAGAGTCTTTTTCGTTTTGGGCTCCACCATGCCAAATCGGACCAACCGTATGAATTACATATTTTGCCGGTAAGTCATATCCCTTTGTTGTTATTGCTTCTCCGGTTTCACAACCTTTTAACTTTTTGCATTCATCCAATAATTTCGAACCGGCGGCTCTATGGATGGCACCATCCACACCGCCGCCGCCAAGTAATGAATTGTTTGCGGCATTAACTACGGCATCACATTTTTGCTTCGTAATATCTCCTAAAATGGTTTTTATCCTTTCCAACATATTCTAACCTTCACTATATTGTAATATTTTTTTTGCTTTTTGTCAAATTTTTTGATATAATTCAATATGAAAAGGAAATTTTCCGTAATTATCATACTGTTTATCTTCACTGTTTTGCTCTTCTTTCCCATTCGTTTTTTTGATATCCTTGATCTAAAATGGTGGGATTTTGTTCAACACTCCTTTCCGGATAAATGGTCTTCAAAGGTTTTCATTGTTTCGATTGATGATGATGCTCTCAACGAATACGGTAGATGGCCATTTGACAGAAAGGTGTTATCGAATTTAATTGACAAAATATCCGACCATAATCCAAAATTGATAGGACTGGATATTTTATTCCCTGAGAGATCAAACAGTGATGAAACATTTTCATCTGCCATATTTTACAGCGGAAATGTTGTCGGCTCGGTTTCCGTTGATGAAAAGCAACCGGTATCGAAAAACAATAATGAATTGAACTTTTTTCCTTCCTTTAAGGGAGATGCTTACTTTAAAATCGTCTCTTTTCTCGGCAATGTTGAGAGTATATCCGATTCTTTTTTGTCTCGAGGACATATTCATATATTAAATGATTTTGACGGAACAATCCGACATTATCACCCGTTCTTTATATATAAGGAAAGGCTGATTCCGGGAATGGCATTTGAATTATACAGACTATATAAGGGTTATGAACTTTCAACATTGAAGATCATGAAAAATAAGATTCTAATTGGCGAAGATACAATACCAATTGATCATAATCGAAGGAATTTTATTCACTTCTTAAAAAATAGTGGAGATATCCCTCAAATAAAAATGACCGATATTATGACCGATAATGTAAAGTATGACCTTAATAATAAAATAATTCTTGTTGGTGTTACGGCAACCGGGGCTCATGATTATAGGGTTTCACCCATTTCTCAATCTACCCCGGGAGTAGAGATAGAGGCAACAATTACCAATAATTACCTCACTGGAAATTTGATCAAACCTCATAGAACCGTAAACTATATTTTGATCATATTTTTTATGTGGATATTAAGCATTTTTTATATTTTTTTCAATCGCAAATTTAATTTGGCGAGATCGCTTTATTCCCTTTTATTTCTTATTTTTATCTTTTTCTCCTTTCATTTTCTGTTTTTTTTACATTTCAAAATGGTATTTCATTTTCTTCTTCCTCTTCTTTTATATCTTTTTATTTTCGGATATCTTCTTGCATATCATTACCTTGTTTCATCCAAAGGTGCACGAAAATTAAAAATGATACTTTCTCATTACCTTTCTCCGAATATTATGAGTGAACTTCTTGAAAATCCGGAACTTGTGAAATTAGGAGGAAGTAAAGTAAATGTTAGTGTTCTTTTCGGTGATGTTGCCGGTTTTACCTCTTTTTCAGAGAATCATTCTCCCGAAGAGGTCGTAACATACTTAAATGAGATACTAACAATTCTTACACGAAGTGTTTTTCAATATAACGGTACACTTGATAAATATATCGGGGATTGTATAATGGCTTTTTGGGGAGCTCCTCTTCCGGATGTAAATAGTGCGGAGCATTGTGTTCTTGCTGCGATAAATATGATTGAAAATATTAATAAATTCAATGAAACGACACAGGATAAATTCTATATCGGTGTCGGCATTAATTCGGGCGCTGCGGTAATCGGCAATATGGGATCTGAAACCGTATACGATTATACCGCAATGGGAGATACGGTGAATACCGCTTCAAGAATGGAGGGCGTTACAAGAAATTTGAATAAAGCACTCGTAATAACAAGATTTACATACAATGAATTACCCGACTATCTAATGACAAGATTTGAAAAATATAATGAAAAAGTTATAGTAAAAGGAAAGGAAAAAGGCATTGAAGTTTATACACTCAAAGATCATCCGTTAAAAAAGAAGAAGGTAATAAGGAAAAAGAAGAGGTTCGAGGCTAGAGGTTAGAGGTTGGTAAGTAAAACAATATTAAACTCCGTTCCAAACAAAAGAGGGACATTACCTCAACTTTCTGATTTTTAAAGTTGAGGTGTGTCCCGGACTCTTCCTTAGATAACGATATACCTCCCGA
>JAUXGM010000080.1 GCA_030622125.1 bacterium
CCCTACGAATGACTGGTGCTTTTGCATTTTAATTCTCAATTCTCAATTGTCAACTCTCAACTATTTTGTGCTCTGTGGTTAATATTATTATTTAAATACTGGATTTTTCTTTCTCTGCGTTCTTTGCGTCTCTGCGGTGAGGTAACTCTGAATGACACGAAAAATATTTTTCTTTTGTCTGAATCACAGAGCAAACTTTTCCCAATTCCGTGTAAGTATACTATCCATTTCATTAAAAGGAATATTTTTTATCTCGGCAATCTTTTCAATAACATATTTAACATAGAGCGGATGATTTAATCTCCCTCTAAAAGGCACCGGAGCAAGATAAGGACCATCCGTTTCAGCCATTATTCTATCAACCGGTAGATAATCAACAACATCCCTTACAATGTCTGCTTTTTTAAAGGTGATGATACCTGTAAATGAAATATAATATCCCCTATCAAGAACCTTTCTTGCTTCTTCAACTCCATAAGAAAAACAATGAAAGACAATATTCTTATGTTTAAAATTGGAAAGTATGCTCATTGTATCATTGAATGCTTCTCTTGAATGGATAATAATAGGTACCTGATGTTTTTCCGCCAGGGAGAGTTGCACCTCAAATATTTCTTTTTGTTTTTTAATTGGGGCAAAGATATTATGATAATCAAGTCCAACCTCCCCAAGCATATTACCATTTTTTAATAATGGTTCCAAACCATTTTCAATGGTTGTGACAGTATCATCTTTGCATTCTTCGGGATGGATGCCGTAGGCAGAATAGATGAAATCATATTTTTTGCTTAGATATTGAATCTCTTTTATTGATTCCCAATTTATTGAAGGAACAATAACCTTTTCAATATTATTAGTCTTGATCTCATTTACTATATCGTTAAATATCGGAGTATATTCTGCGGAATTAAGATGACAATGAGTATCAATCATTACTCTTATTGAGAAAGTAGTTATGAGCAAATATAGAAAAGGATGTCTGCAAATTCAATGAATCAATCTTTTTCGTTCCTTCAATGAAAACCCTGTTGTTTACTTTATCAAGAAGGTCTTTGGTGATACCTTTCCCTTCATTCCCAAAGACATAGATTGCCCTTTGCGGAAATTCAAATCCGGAAAGCGGAATATCCCCTTTTTCAGTAAGAGCAACGAGTTCATGCCCTTGATTGCCTCTTAAGAAATTATCAAGCTCCTTTACAATATAAGGAGTTATTGCAAAAACAGCACCCACCGATGATCTAATAACCTTGGGATTAAAAATATCAACGGACTCATAAAGATAAATAGATTGTATCCCGAACCATACGGCACTTCTTACAATATTCCCCAAATTGGTCGGATCCTGAGTTTGAAAGAAAAGAAAGGCATTTTCAGAAACCGGGGATACAACTTTTTCAGGTATCTTTATCGGAAAGGCACCGATGATCCCCATATTCTTTTTCGTATCGGACAATTCTTTCATATCCTCTGAACTAATGTATACAACAGGAATTGCCTTATCCTTTTTTATTTCTTGTATGGTATTTTTGAATTTTTCCTGCATTCTACGATCTACATAAATAAAATTCGGCTCTATCTTTTTTGAAACATCTTTAACGACCTTTGGTCCCTCAATTAGTGTCATTTTATGTTCTATACGGAACTTTTTTTCCCTTAATCGACGAGCGTTCTTTATTGATAGCGGTTCCAAAATTATTCCTTCAAGCCAAAAATCTTTTCCCAAACCTGCCAGATGGTTTCTACGGGAATAAGATTCAATTTATTTTTTATTTCTTCGGGAACCTCTTCCAGTGTGTTTACATTTTCTTTTGGAATGAAAATATTTGTTATACCTATTCTCAGTGCTGCAAGTAATTTTTCCTTCAGCCCACCAATAGGAAGTATTCTACCGGTTAATGTTAATTCGCCGGTCATTGCAAAATTCCATGGTACCTTCTTTTTTAAATATGTTGATATCATAGATGTAGCAATAGTAATTCCAGCCGATGGACCGTCTTTTGGAATTGCTCCCTCCGGAACATGAATATGGATATCACATTTTTTAAATTTATCAACACCAATCTTCAACTTTTCATGATTTGCTTTTATCAAACTGAGCCCGATCTGTGCCGATTCCTGCATTACCTTTCCAATCTGTCCCGTGATATTAATATTTCCTTTGCCTGGCAGCAATGCAGATTCTATGGATAATAGAACCCCGCCATATCTTGTCCATGCAAGTCCGTTAACAACACCAATATTACTTTTCTTTTCAATTATTGATTCCTTATATTCCTGAATACCTAAAAAATTATTTATATTTTCTTTTTTTATTTGAAATGGTAATTTTAGGTTTTCTCTTTTTTTATCAACGATCATCGTTGCTATTTTTCTGCATATCTTTCCAATCTGTCTTTCAAGATTTCGGACTCCTGCTTCCTGAGTATAATGTTCTATTATTTCCATTATACCATTCTTAAAAAATTTAACATCATTCTTTGTAAGTCCATTCTCCTTTACCTGTCTTGGTATAAGATAATTATTTGCTATATGATATTTTTCAAGCGTGGTATATCCGGATAAAAAGATGATCTCCATTCTATCTCTTAATGGTTCCGGGATTTGAAAAACATTGTTTGCCGTTGTTATAAAGAAAACCTTAGAAAGATCATAATCGACATCCAGATAGTGGTCTTCAAACATATAATTTTGTTCGGGATCCAATACTTCAAGTAGAGCTGATGCGGGATCACCTCTAAAATCAGATGCAAGTTTATCTATTTCATCCATCAAAAAAACCGGATTCGTTACACCGGCTCGCTTCATTGTTTGAATGATCTTACCGGGAAGTGCACCGATATATGTCCGTCTATGTCCCCTGATCTCCGCTTCATCTCTTATTCCACCGAGTGAGATCCGGACAAATTTTCTGTTCATTGCCCTTGCAATTGATTTTCCGAGTGATGTTTTTCCAACCCCTGGTGGACCGACAAAACAAATTACAGGTCCTTTCTTTAATTTTGATAATTGTCTAACAGCAAGTATTTCAACTATTCTTTCCTTGATCTTTTTTAATCCCCAATGGTCTTTCTCTAAAATATTCTTTGCAATTCGAAGTTCTTTTCGCTCTTCATCACTATTTTTCCAGGGTAGAGATGTAAGCCAATTAAGATAATTAAGAATAACAGTATATTCAGGTGAAAAATTCGGAGTATAATCCAATTTTTTTACCTCCTTTATTGCTTTTTCCATAGTTTCCTTCGGCATACCTGATTTTTTAACTGTTTCTTTCAGTTCGTCGATCTCACTGGTCCAACCTTCAAGTTCATTTAATTCTTTTTTTATTGATTCCATCTGTTGGGTCAGGATAATTTTCTTTTGAATACTATCAAGTTTTTTCTTTACATTTCCACGGATCTTACTTTGTAATTTTGCAATCTCATATTCATTATTTATAATGAGGAATAATTCATTTAGAAAATTCTTTGTGGTTTGTATCAATAATAATTTTTGCTTGCGTTTATAGGGAATGGGAAGTTGAAAAGCAATTGTAAAGGCAATCTGAATAGGATCATTTTCTACACGTATTTTCTCAAGAATATCTTCTTCAATAGGATTATTTCCCGATAATTGTATAAGATTTTCAAATGTCTTGACAATCTCTTTTGCAGTTGCAAAAATATTTTTTGTAATAGTTCCCTGGTATTTATATTCTTCAACTTCAACCAAAAAATAGGGCTCTCTTTTTTCAAATCTCGTGATCCTTCCACGACTAATACCTGAAACCAAAACCTTCGTAGTGTTGTCAAATTCAGATTTCTTCTTAATAATTCTGGCAATCACACCGATCGGCTCAATGTCTTTAGAACTTGGATTTTCTATACTTCCGCTTTTCTGTGTAGAAAGAAAAATTAGATTATTATTTTTTATTGCTTTTAATGCAAGTATGGACTTGTGTCTTCCAATTAAAAATGGAAAAATAACATTTGGAAATCCGACCATGTCCCTCAGTGGGATAAGAGGTAATTTGTATGTCTTTTTCTTCATTAATTTACCTTTTTCTTAAGAATAGCGGGTTTTTTCCCTTTCAAAACCACATCTTCCGAAATTATTATCTTTTCCACATTTGGAATTGAAGGAACTTCATACATCAAGTCAAGAAGCAGGGATTCAACAATACTCTTTAATCCGCGAGCACCCATTTTTTCATCCTTTGCAAGTGTTGCGATCTCAACAAGTGCTTCATTTGAAAATTGAAGATCTATACCGTCTATCTCGAAGAGCTTTTTGTACTGCAGTACTATTGCGTCTTTCGGCTCTATCAATATCTGAACGAGCTGATCTTTTGTAAGTTCGTTAAAACCGACTCTCACGGGAATTCGTCCGACAAGCTCAGGAATAAGACCGTATTTGATCAGATCATCCGTTTCTATATTATTTACAAGTTCATTGCTTGATAACTCAGTATCAATATCAGATCGGAATCCGATAACTTTTTTATTCAACCTACTTCCTATTATCTTTTCTATTCCTGAAAATGATCCACCTAAAACAAATAAAATATTTTTTGTATCCAGCGGAGAATATGGTTGGTATGGAAGTTTTCTTATTGAATTTTGTGGAACATTCACAATCGTGCCTTCAATGATCTTCAAAAGCGACTGTTGAACACCTTCACCGCCGACATCCCTTGTTATTGAAGGATTTTCACTTTTTCTCGTTATTTTATCTATCTCATCAATGTATATAATTCCCATCTCTGCATTTTTTACATCACTATTTGCGGCAAGAAGAAGGCGAGCAAGAATATTCTCAACATCTTCACCAACATAGCCTGCTTCCGTTAAAGTTGTAGCATCTGCAATTGCAAATGGAACATCAATAAACTTTGCTATGGTTTTGGCAAGTAAGGTTTTTCCGGAGCCTGATGGTCCAAGAAATAGAATATTACTTTTTTCTATCTCAATATCCTCTTTTTTCCTATTATAATTATGGAAAAGACGTTTATAATGATTATATATCGCAACAGAAATTATCTTTTTGGGTTTTTCCTGACCTATTACATATTGATCAAGATGTTTTTTGATCTCTTTCGGTTTTGGAAGTTTCATTTCCTTTTTTTGGTTTTGTAACTTCTCATAACATTCCTTACAGACCAATTTCCCTCTGATGGAAATTAATTCATCTGCTTTGAAACTACGACCACATAGATCACACTTTTTCATTTTTCTTTTCTCGGTAAAAACACTTCATCTATTAGTCCGTAATCTTTTGCTTCTTGTGCCGTCATAAAAAAATCCCTTTCTGTATCTGCTGCAATTTTTTTGGGATCCTGTCCAGTGTGTTTGACCAAAATATTTATCAATCTTTTTTTTGTTTTTATTATTTCTTCAGCGTGGATCTTTATATCGGTTGCCTGCCCCTGAATCCCGCCAAGCGGCTGATGAATGAGTACCGTTGAATTAGGTAAAGCATACCTCTTATCTTTTGCACCTGCTGTTAAAATTATTGCAGCCATACTCGCTGCGCCACCAATACAAACAGTTGCAACATCCGGTTTAATGTATTGAATGGTATCGTAGATAGCAAGACCTGATGTAACATAACCACCCGGTGAATTCACATAGAGAAAAATATCCTTCTCTGAATTTTCCATCTCAAGAAAAAGCAACTGAGCGGTTATTGCATTTGCCACCATATCATCAATTGCCGTTCCAAGAAAAATTATCCTATCTTTGAGTAGCCTTGAATAGATATCATAAGCACGTTCTCCTCCCGGACCTGGTTCAATAACATACGGAATTGTCATATAATCCTCCAATTTAGTTTTCTTTTTTTCCATCTTTATTTTCTTTCTCCCTCTTTAATTTTATTTTTTTGATCTTTGCATTTTCGTAAAGTAGATCATCAATTTTTTGAGTAAGAAGATCGTTCTTTAAATTATTTATGTATTCTTTGTTTGAATCGTAAAAACTCTTAACTCCTTCATGAGAGATGTTGCTTTCTATCGCTATTTTTTTATAGGTATTCGTTAGTTCTTCCTCTGTTATCTCCAATTTTTCCTTATCGATGAGATGCCTTCGTATATAGTTCATTTTAATTCCTCTGACAATTTTATCGGACATAGATTCTTTTGTAATATTAAATTTTTCCATTCCTACTCCGTAATTTTTCTTGTATTTTTCATCTTCTGCTCTGTATATCTCTTCTTTCATTTGTTCCAGATAATTTGGCGGCAGTTCAAAGGGATGTCTTTCAATAAGTATATCATATATCTTTTCCAGTGATTCCTGTTTTATTTTAATTTCCGAATTTTTTGTAATATTTCCCCGTAATTTTTTGATTACATCTTCTTTTGTTTTACTATCCTTAAATATCTTAGAAAATAATTCTTCATTTTCTTTCGGCATTTTTCTCTTTTTCAGAGACTCCACCTTGTATGAATATTTTACTGTTTTACCCCTATATTTTTCTCCACCTTCCGAACCGTAAGAGATTGAATATGTATATTCTTTACCTATTTCAACTTCCTTTACCTTAGAATAAAATGGTTTCGGATCTTTTTTTTCTGAGTAAATAACTGGGAACTTGTCCATTTTCGTTGGTTTTTCCCCCTCAATTTCTTCTACATAATCAGCAAGATTTACTAAAACATCCTCTCCAACTTTTCCTTTATAATCCTCCCATGTTGCAAAATTAGTAAGTATATGAGCATACTCATTCAAAACATCCTCTTCCTTTTCCTGAAACTTTGCTTCTTCTATCTCTATTCCCTTATGATCATTAATATCAAGGACAGGTAGAAATTCAACTTCATATTTGCATATACCTTTTTCGAGGTCATATTCCTTTATTGTAAAATGAAGCGGATCTTTTTTTTCTTCCTTGGTGATTTTTTTATATAATCCTTGTAATATTTTTTTTTGGATATCTTCTTCAATATACTCTTTGTATCTTAAAACAATGATGCCTTCAGGGGCTTTTCCTTTTCTATATCCGGGAATCATTTGCGATTTTTGAATATCTTTAATGATTTCGTGTTTTTTAGATTTTACCTCTTCCTGTGTTAATTTTATTTCGTATTCCACCAAATAATCCTTCAGCTTGTTTGAAACATATTCCATAATTACTCCTATGTAAAAATGCGAGAGGTGGGACTTGAACCCACACCCGTCGCCGGACAGGATCCTAAATCCTGCGTGTCTGCCAATTTCACCACCCTCGCAAAAAGTGGTAGGCCTTCAGGGACTCGAACCCTGAACCTACTGATTAAGAGTCAGTTGCTCTACCAATTGAGCTAAAGGCCCACTGGGGTGGATGATGGGATTTGAACCCACAACAGTCGGAACCACAATCCGATGCTCTACCATTGAACTACATCCACCATACATAATTTTATATTATAGCAAATCTACTTTATTATGTCAATGTTTTTTTTGATTTAGATAAAAGAAAAATATTTTTCGTGTCATTCAGAGTTACCTCACCGCAGAGACGCAAAGAACGCAGAGAAAAAGGTAATAAGGGAATAAGTAGATATGGAAATAAGGAAAGAAAATATTTTAACCACAGATTAGACGGATTAAACGGATTAAAAATAATAATTTTTTTTACTAAAGGTAAAAATGTTTAATGTAGAAGATTGAAATTCGCATCTTCTACCTCTTAATTTATTTACCTTTTTAAAGATGAAACTTATTTCATCTTTTATCTCAATCTTTCTGATTGAGGAAAAAAATTATTGAAAACAGAAAAATATCGCATTAAATAATTTGATTTTTGACGTTAAATATATTATAATCAAGCAAATGAAAAAGTATGAAATCAAAATAACAAAAGGGCAAAGTTGGAAGATAATAAGCCCTTTGGATAAAATGGAAAAGGAAAGGGAGAATAAGTGAATAGATTTGCGATGTATCCGAACCATTCGGATATACAATGTTAGGTGAAAGACTTTGCCCCATCTTTTTTTAGGAGTAGTGTAGACCATTCATGGTTAGCTTTGAGAAATGGTTATAGGGATATAATAAATGAACATTAAAGAAAATGCAAAAAAAGAAATTGCAAAACTTGTTGATTATTTTCAATCTAATTACGAATCATTTATGCAAAAATCTGGTGATGAGGGTGAAAGAGAAATTGAAGAATATTTAATAACACCTTTTTTTAAAGCTCTTGGTTGGTTCGATAATTATCCTGAAACATCCGTAGAGTTGAGAGATGTAAAATTTCAAGAAAGCATTTCATTAAAGCGAGGACTTTCAAGAGGTGGAAAAGGGACAAAAAAAGTTGATTATGCCTTTAGAATAAATGGAGTTAATCAATTTTTTATTGAAGCAAAAATACCAAGTAGAGATTTGAGACCAAAAGTAGGGAATAAAATTTCACAGGACACGATTGAAAGCATCTGGCAAGCTAAAACCTATAGCTGGAGTAAAGATGTTCCGATTGTAATTTTAACAGATTTTGAAGAATTTCGGGTTTTTAATACAATAAAAAAACCAAACAAGAAAAGATATTTTGATCAAGTCATAGATGTACTGGATATCAATTATACTGATTATTTAGATAAATTTGATTTAATATGGGATACATTTTCAAAAGAAGCTGTAGAAAATGGTTCTTTAGAAAAATATCAAGAAAGCTCAGAATTTATTACACGACAAACAATTGATGAAGCTCTTCTTGAAACTATCGACAATTGGAGAAAAAAATTAGCTGAGAATATTATATATAACATTAAAAAGAACAACAGTAATTTCCCAGCAAGTAATGAATTGACCAATATTGTACAAACTATTATCGATCGAATTTTATTTATTCGATTTTTAGAGGACAATGGAATTGAACAAACAATTATATTAAAAAAATATCTTAAACCTCAATATAATTCAAAAGTTATCTATTCAGAAATAGTCAAAGATTTTGAAAGTTTAGCCCCATATTACAATGGATCAATATTTGGAACAAATAACAATTCACATCCGGCAAATAGTGTAATAATTAGTAACATTACAATAAAAAACATTTTATCCGAATTATATGACGATTCCCCTTATGATTTTTCAGTTATACCAATAGATATAATTGGTAGAATCTATGAAAGATTTTTAGGTAAAATTATTACTGTTACAAATAAAGGTGGCTTTTCAATTGAACATAAAGAAGATATAAGAAAAGCGGGAGGTATATTTTATACTCCAAAGTTTGTAGTTGAATACATTGTTGAAAAAACAGTAGGAAAACTAATTAAAAATAAAAACCCTAGAGATATTAGTAAAATCAAAATATTAGATCCAGCATGTGGTAGCGGCTCGTTTTTACTTGGAGCCTTTGAAAGAATAATAAAGGAACATGAAAAATATTATTATAAAGAATATCAGAAAGGCAAGCTTGCTGGAAAGGACAAAGATTGGTTAATTGTTAAAGATAAAAATGAAGAGATGGTGAAAATAACAGTCAAAAAAAAGAAAGATATATTATTAAACAATATTTACGGTGTTGACTTAGATAAACAAGCCGTAGAAGTAGCTCAAATGAGTCTCTATTTAAAATTATTAGAAGATGAGACCTTTGAGGTAAAGCAACCAACACTTCAGGGCATGAAAACTACTGTTTTACCAGATCTTAATAATAACATAATTTCAGGCAATTCTTTAATTGGCACAAATATTGGGTTTCTTTCAACAGGGAATATTATTAAAATAAATCCTAAAAATTATGAAGATTTATTTTCTTTTTTTACTGGAGAAAAATTTCATGCAGTTATTGGAAATCCTCCATATTTAAATATTGATGATACATGGGGTCAAAAAGATATAAGATTGCAATACATTAAAGATAATTATTCAGAAGTCTATAATGATAAAACTGACATATTATTCTATTTTCTAAATAAAGCTGTAACTCTTTCACAAGATTATACTGGTTTCATTGTTTCAAGAGCATTTCTTGAAGCATATAAAGCAAATAAACTAAGGAAATGGTTATCAGAAAACACGTATGTGATTGAGCTGATCGATTTCAGAAATCATTATATTTTTAAAGGAGTTGGAATCACTACTTGTATTTTGATTTTAAAAAATAAAAGCAGAAAAAAAGAATCCATAATCTATAAAAAAAATGATACAAAAGTAATATTAAATAATTTGAATATACAACTACCACAATCAAAATATTTTGATAAAATCAACATACCAAGTACATCATTTGGTGAAGATATCTGGTCATTTTCAGAAAAGAATACACAAGTCATATTAAATAAAATTGA
>JAUXGM010000143.1 GCA_030622125.1 bacterium
AAATAAATTAGATTGTTTTACTTATTCCCTTATTGTCTTATTTTCTTATTACCTTCTTCTCTGTTGCTCTGCGTGCTCTGTGGTTATTATATTTCTTATTTCGCAAAAAACTATATTAAATTAAACTATTGAAAAAAAACTTAATTATGATATAATAAAATAAATAAAATAGGAGTTTGTTATGAAAAAAGCACAGATAGGAATTATTGGCGGAAGCGGACTTGGAAACCTTCCCGGAATGGAAAATATTGAAAAGGTAAATATTGATACGCCTTATGGCAAGCCTTCTGCACCTATAATAATTGGAGATATTCAGGGAAAAACAATCGCTTTTTTGCCCAGACATGGAAATGGACATACAATACTACCGACAGAGATCAATGTTAGAGCAAATATATGGGCATTGAAATTACTTGGTGTGAAAAAGTTAATATCCGTATCGGCAGTCGGCTCAATGAAAGAAGAGATACCACCGAGAGATGTTGTCATACCGGATCAGATATTTGATAGAACAAAATCTCGGGTAAATACCTTATTCGGCAGGGGGATTGTTGTTCATATTCCTTTTGCAGAGCCATTTTGTCCGAAAATGAGAAGGCTTGCAGGGGATGTCTGCGATGAACTCAATATCAAACATCACAAAAAAGGGACTTATGTTTGTATTGAAGGACCTCAATTTTCCACAAAGGCGGAATCAAGGATCTATAGGCAGTTGGGCGTTGACATCATTGGTATGACTGCAATTCCGGAAGCGAAATTAGCTCGTGAAGCAGAGATGTGTTATGTTACAATTGCATTATCAACCGACTACGATGTATGGAAGGAAGGTGAAGAGGTCTCTGTTGAAAAGGTACTTGAAAATATGAGAGTAAATATTATAAGTGCAAAAAAAATTGTAAGTGCAATGGTGGAAAAGATAGATGTAAATGAAGATTGTAGTTGTCATCATACATTATCAGGGTCGGTTCAAACTTCCTCTGAAAAAATAGACTGGAACAATCCTGAAATAAAGAGAAGATATAAAATATTCTTTCCTGATAAATACTAAAAATCAAGTTAAAAGTCGAAGGTCGAAAGTTGAAAGTCTAAAATGGAATAAATTTATTTGGTTATTAATTTTGTAGATGATTTAATTCGCCTTGAACTACCGATAACATTTATTGATTTCAAGGAAAAATTATCGGGTTTCAAGAAATATTTTATTGAAGAATATGAAAAGAAAGTTCTTTACTACCTTTCAAAAGATGATATTAAACAACTTGTTTATACTACGGAAAAGATAAATTTTGCAGTTGAAAATATCAAGATCATTGAAGATAAGATAAGATTTGTTTTGAGAAAATTCAAAAAAAAATTCTTGAACTTAGAACCTGATTTTGTTATCTTTTTTGGCTTTTTTTCGCCCGATGGATTTGTTATAAAAATTAAAAATAACTGGTATCCTACAATCTGTCTTGATCGTTTTTTTGATCTAAGAAATATTGAAATGATCGCTTCACATGAACTGGGACATTATATCTTAAAAAATATAAATTTTAAATATAGACCTGAAAAAGAAGAGATATTTGCAAATTATCTTTCCACCATAATTCTTGAAAAAGATACAAATACTGTTTTTTCAAACGGAAAGCCGATAGAAACAATAAATAATGAAGATAAGAAAAAAATCAATAGTTTTTTGAACCTATAACTATAAAATCAATAAATTTTCCGGTTGGTGAATTAAATTATATTTCTTCCACTACCTTTAAAAATTTCTTATAAGGAATTGCCGGCCAGGTTTCTGCTTGTTCGGCACCCAATGCTCGACTTATCATAGAGACCTTTGCTACAACTTCCTCGTTTGGTGCTTCATAAATATCAAGAAAATCATAAGGACCCAGAAGGGCATAATGTCCAATGAATTTAACCTTGGGACATTTTTCCTTTACCATTTTCATCCATTGCTTGCCGATCCCTGCTCTCTGTTTGATCTTTTTGGAAATTTCCGGTGATAACTTTGTCAAAAGTAAATAAGTTGCCATGTCAAACCTCCTTTTTTTATATTTAGGTTCATTTCTCACTTCCTTGAGTAGATTGTAAAATGTTGTTCCGGCAGAAAATCAAATTCCTTTTCCAATAAATACCCCGCTTTTTCCATTTCTTTTATAATAATTTCTTTGGAAACATTATGTCCGAATATTCTATGAAAAGTGAAAGATTTACCTTTTTTATATTCTATAATAATGATCTTGCCATCCGGTTTTATAAAATTTTTTAAATTTCTAAAATACTTTACCCTATTTGGTATATGATGGGTAACATTACGCATAAATATAAAATCTAAACTTTTTTCAGGTAGACCCTGCACTACGGATTTACAGTCGTGGTTTTCTATAGTGCATGGTAAATCTAATCTATCTTCTGATACAAGCGTTGGCTTAATATTATTTAATCCTTTTTCTTTGGCATTATTTTTAATAAATTCTAAAAATTTTGATTTCGTATCTACCGGATAAACCTTCCCTTTTTCACCTACTATTACAGCAAATCTTAGAGAGAAATAACCTCCCCCAGAACCAATATCAGCAACATTTTGCCCTTCTTTTAAATTTATAGCTTCTATAATTTGATCCGATTTGTTTTTTGGATCAGAGGCTTTCTTATTAAACATTTTTGCTAAACGATTTTTCATTTGTTTGATTTTATCATTTTAGGCATTATAAATCAAATTTTTTTACTTGACTTTTTAAAAAAAAAGAAGTAAAATAAATTAATTATTTGGAGGTAGTTATGAAAAAGTATTTTTTCTTTGTTCTGTTTTTTAGTGCGATCTTGATATTTGCATCAGAAATTGATAAAAAAAATGATGTGAATCGTGAGAAAAAATTTGAGGATGTTCGTGTTACCGAAATTAATTTTGCGGGAGGAGATACTGTCAAGATCGAAGGTTTTGAGAGCCCAATCTATTTAAAAGGCAATATGAAATATTCTACTATTGATAAATTTACTTTTAATGGTGAAATAAAATTCAATGTTGATAGAAGCGGCAGATTTCCACTTAATAAACTTCTTGAAATGATAGTAAAATCCAAAGATAAGTTAAGTTCTTTATCCGATATTACCTTGAAGATAAAAAATTCCGAACCGATAACAATAACAGTAAAGGATAAAAAATACAGTCCAAAAAAGGAAAAAGAATTTCTTGTTTATACACTACTTTCTAAGGATACCTTTGAAAATGATATTTATTTTAATGTTCTTGCTCCGCAGGAAATAAGTATCCAAACGATAACTTTTGATTGGAGCAAGGATATTGAGTTAAAGCCATCCGAAAAAACCATTGATTTTAAACCTCCGGCAATTGATTTTAAAGATGAAGAAAAATTTATTGAACTTACTGTTTTTTTTGGTAAGGAGAAAAATATCAAGGATGTAGGGGTATTGGATACAAATTTTACAAAAGAAGAAGAAATTGCTTTTGTAAATGCAATAAAAAAGGGAACAGTTTCAGAAAATGTTAAAGCAGACAAAAAAAATATTCTTGCTTTCAGATACAGTAATAAAATAGCAAATGAAAAAAGGAAAGCAGAAAAATTATCTAAGAAAAAAGAGGGTACAACGATTACAATTGGGGGGGAGAGTATAAAAGTTGAATCAATAAAAAAAGGCGGTAAGAACCCGGGACCTGAGATAGAGGGATTGGACCTTGATAAGATGAAGACAACGGATCTTATCCATCTCCTTATTGATTCCCCGATTGATGTTACAAACGATAATATTATTGTGCATAAACTTGTAGACAGGGGAAAGAAGGTTATACCGGAGCTTATCAAAGTTACGAATATAAAGACCTTTA
The DNA here is from genome assembly GCA_030622125.1 of bacterium. Classification (GTDB taxonomy): domain Bacteria; phylum AUK180; class AUK180; order AUK180; family AUK180; genus JAUXGM01. The sequence continues at coordinate 3,839 of JAUXGM010000143.1, forward strand.
AAGGAAGAGGTTATTCTGCATGGGCGCTTGCATTTGTTATTAGAGTAAATGGTGATGTTAAAGGTGATCAGGGAACGATCCAATTATGTAAACTCTTAAAGGATAGAAACCGTTATGTTAAAATGCTTTCTGCTTCCGGACTTAACGGTATAAACGACAAAAGAACGATCTATCCTCTGATAAAAAATTATAAATCCTCTATTGGAAATTTTAAAATAACACTTAAAACATTGACGGATAAATGGTTCAAAAGTAAGAGAGAAGCAAAGAAATGGTGGAAGAAAAATAAGGACAAATACCCCGCACAGTTTAAATAGCCTGTTTAATTTTTCTATGAAATCACCATTTCTAATTGTTTTTTTAACGGATTTTGGAAATAAAGACGGATATGTTGGTATGTTAAAAGGAAGTATTTTAAAATATACAACTGATGTCGGATTTATTGATCTATCAAATGAGATAAATTCGTTTGACATAGAAAGCGGTAAATTTATTCTTTATAATTCATATAAGCATTTTCCAAATGGAACGATCTTTTTTTGTGTTATTGATCCGGGTGTTGGAACAGAAAGGGATATTATATTTGTAAAATCAGATGGTTATTATTTTCTTTCTCCTGATAACGGATTATTAGATTGGGCATGTTCAGAGCAAGAAAGTTCCTTTTATAAATTGAAAAGTGATTTAATATCAACATTTCAAGCAAGGGATGTTATGACACCGTTTTTAGGAAATTTTCTATTAAAGAAGATAAAACCAAAATTTGAAAAAAGAATATTTAAGGGACCAAAAATCATAGATAATATCAATGATGTAAGGAATTTCAAGATCATTCATATAGATAAATTTGAAAATCAGATCACTAACATCAAAAATGAGGTCAATCTGATATCACTTGAATATAAAGGGAAAAAATATTATCCGATCATTTCATACAGTGAAAAAACTGAAAAAAATAGATTGATACAGGGATCAAGCGGGTTTTGGGAACTTGCCGGTCCCTTATTTTAGGAGTTTTATGCGTTCCTTGATTTTGATACCATCGGATTCCTGTGAATTTTTAATGTAAAGGGACAATGCTTTTTTTCTGTCACGCACAGAATCGGTGATCAAATACCGTTCGTAGTATATCTCTGCAAGTTCCTGTGTTCGAATAAATTTCTTTTCCATCTCATCAAGCTTAAGGAGTTGTTCTTTCTTACTTCCGAATGCCTTTAAATATTTTACCTCGGAAATTCCGGTGCGGTAGATATGGGTTGGGGAATTAATCTTATGTGAAAGCCGAATAGCTATATCGAGTGATATCTTTGCTTTTTTCTTCTCACCAATGGTTGAGTAGAGTCGGACAAGTTCATTTTGAAAAACAGATACATACGGGATCAGTTTATGTCTGTTTGAAATAGCGATTGCTTCAAGCAGCATTTTTTCTGCTTTATCATATCTTTTAAGCCAATTGAGAAAAATACCGTAATAACCCGTTATATGTGCTATGGAACGATC
>JAUXGM010000168.1 GCA_030622125.1 bacterium
GAAGTAATCGTACTAAGTACTAAGTTTTTCGTACTGAGTTTAAGAAATTCCATTTCTATTTACTCAACACGGAATACGGTATACTGGATACTGATTTCCAACTCTTAATTGTTTATCCAGCCTCTTTACAAGGGGCTGTGGCATGTCCAGCACTTTGGAAAGGTGCTGTGGTCAATTCTTAACTCTCAACTATTAAAGGAATGTCCCTCTTGTTTTCAGTGTATTTTCTTCTGAATCTTTGATTCTATTTCCATTGGCTATATTGTTCTCGGGAGGTATATCGTTATCTAAGGAAGAGTCCGGGACACACCTCAACTTTAAAAATCAGAAAGTTGAGGTATGTCCCTCTTTTATGGGGTACGGAGTTTAATATTGTTTTACTTATTCCCTTCTTTAGAGTGCATAAAATTGCTGTTTTTACCCGTTTTTTTAATAAAAAATCAAAAAAATCTGCACTTTAACTTGACTTTTTTTAAAAAAACCGTATACTATACTTTTATTATTGGAGGCATGTATGTTTGTAGTGATCGCCACAGGCGGAAAACAGTATAAGGTAAACAAAGATGATGTAATAAGTGTTGAATACCTAAAAGCAAAGGCAGGTGAAACGGTAAATTTCGATGTGAAATTTGTAATTGACGATAAACAAAAAATAATTGATAATTCAAAGGTAAAGGTTGTTGGTGAGATCATCAAGAATTTTAAAGACAAAAAAGTAATTGCATTTAAATACAAAAGAAGAAAAAATTATCATTTGACAAAAGGACATCGACAGCTTCTTTCACAGGTAAAGATCAAGGATATTACTATAGTATAGGAGAAAATTATGGCACATAAAAAGGGACAAGGTTCATCAAGGAATGGTCGGGACAGCAATGCTAAACGACTCGGAGTAAAAAGATTTGACGGTCAATTGATAAAAACAGGAACAATTATAATAAGACAGAGAGGAACTAAGATCAAACCGGGGAAAAATGTCGGTAGAGGAAGGGACGATACATTATTTTCATTAATTGAAGGATATGTAAAGTTTTCCAAAAACAAAAATGGAAGGTTTGTTGGCGTATTTCCAAATAGGGATTAATGGTCCTAAAAGATAATGGGTATCTATTATTATTAGTTATTCCACTGTTTTTTTTCTTAAAAGAATTACTATTACCAAATAAAAAAGGATTACTTTCGCATATAACCGCAAATTCTAAAAAAAGGATAGATTTCTATTTCGCTATTTTAATTCCGGTTATTTTGGTATTTTTTATTGTTAATTTAACAAGACCCGGATACGAATGGCAGACGAAAAAGGAGATACGACTATCTACTGATGTTATTATATGTTTTGATGTTTCCGGAAGCATGGATGCAAAGGATTTTACTCCTTCAAGGATCGAAGTAGCGAAACAGGTTGTTTCGGAGTTCATTGAAAAAATGAAGGGAAATCGTCTTTCCTTAGTGCTCTTTGCAGGATTTGCTTTTACTCAATCCCCTCTTACCTTTGATACCGAGATATTAAAAAATATGCTTTCCGATGTTACAACCCATAAGGTCAGAGTAAATGGAACTGCCATCGGAGATGCTCTCGGGATAGCAATAAATAGGTTCACAAAGGGCAAAACAAATAAGAAAAAGGTAATAGTTCTTCTTACCGATGGAGAGAATAACAAGGGAAGTAATCCTATGGATGTTGCAAAGATCGCAAAAAAAAGTGATATAAAAATATATACTATCGGTATGGGAACAGAAGGTGGATACGACTTTAAACAGCAGGATATTTTTGGAAATGTTCATTCTAATGTATCAAAATTAAATGATACTTTGCTTACTCGGATTGCCGTAATGACCGATGGGAAATTCTACTACGGACATGATGAAAAGAGCTTAAAATCAGCATACAATGAGATCGCAAACCTTGAAAAAGATAAAGTAAAAGTTCTTTCTCAAAAGGTTTTCTACCCGAAATACAGATTACTTACCGGAATACTGTTATTACTTCTTATCCTTGAATTTGTTTTGATCTATGTCAAGTATATGATTTATTTATGATAGAAAAAAAAGAATATCTATTTCTCTTATTTTTTTTGATCTTTTTACCTTTATTTATAAAGAAGATCATCTATTATTTTAAATTATTCAAGGACAAGCAAACCGCATCAAATTTCAATTTTAGATTCGGTATTAAATCCATTATCAATTTCACTTTGAAAATTACCGTTATTGTTCTTCTTATTATTGCACTTGCCGGTCCGTTAAAACCGGATAAGAAGATGAAAAAATTCGGCAAGGGCACAGACATTGTCTTTGTTGTTGATATCTCAAAATCAATGTTGACGGAAGATATAAAACCAAATCGATTGGAATCCGCAAAGGCATTTATAAATGAAATGGTTACCGGATTGAGTTTCGATAGGGTAGGACTTGTCTTATTTGCCGATAAAGCGATTTTTTACTGTCCCTTGACAACCGATTATGATGCCATTTCATCATTTGTGAATGATATTAATTGCGATCTTATGCCGTCCGGCGGAAGTTCTTTAAAGAGTGGTATCGAGAAAGGTATCTTTGCTATAAAGCGAGATGAAAAAAATAAATCCGGAAATCTTATCATACTTTCCGATGGTGAGGATCTTGAAAATGAGGATTATTCGGATTGCTTGAAAAAAGCCGAAAAAAATAAGTTCAATATATATACAATAGGGGTAGGAACAAAAGAAGGCGGAAAGATACCGGAACATTATCGCGATTTTTTTATATCCAAAAAAAGATATAAAAAATATCGGGGGCAATATATTATAAGTAAATTAAATGAGAAATTTTTAAAAGATATTGCACAAAGGTCAAGTGGAAAATACTTTTCTTTAAATAATATGTCTGCGAAAAAGATGAATAGGATACTTTTAAATAATTCGGAGAAGAAACTCAATAAGAGGGATTTTTTCCTTATGAAAAATATTTATCATAAATATCTTTTCATTGCATTTATACTCTATTTAATAGCTGCTCTTTTAATAATATTATGAAGATCATAAAAATAGAAGACGAAAATTATGGAAAATTATCAAGAACGATAAGAAAAAAAGTAACCTTTGATAATGAAACGATACTCTATATTCCAACAAAGGTTTTTTACTATCATAAATTGAAAAGGTCAAAGGAAATATCAGACAAGGAATATGAAGAAATATTTAAAAGTGTTACTCAATACGAATGGAGTTATGTTGTAAGATGGCTTTCTGCTAAGGACAGAACGATCTTTGAGATCAGAAACAGATTGAAAGAGAGAAAAGTTAATGATTTTATCATAGATAATATAATTGAAAGGGCAGGGAATTGCAATTACATAGATGATGATAGGGTCAAAATGAATATAATTGATTCTTATGCAAAGAGGGGATATGGACCGGTATATATTAGAAAAAAGATAAAAGAAAAAGGTTTGGAATATAAAAACGGAGATCTTTCAGAGATCGATTTCATTGATATAGCAAGAAAGCAGTTCAAAAAATATATAAAAAGTCATAACGGATTAGAAGAACGGAAAAGAAAATTAATGGGATTTAACTATCTTACACGAAGGGGTTTTTCTTATGGGATAATAAAAGAAATGATGGAGAATGAAAATGAATAAAATAATTTACCTTTTAAGACATGGCGAAACGGTTTGGAATAAAAAGGGTGTTTTCAGGGGAAGGAGTGATATTCCCTTAAATGAAACCGGATTAAAGCAGGCGGAGATGCTTGGTAAGGCATTAAGAGGGAGTGGAATAGAACGTATCTATTCGTCTCCCTTAAAAAGAGCGGTTCAGACATCAAATATGGTTGCAAAATATACGAATGGTAGGGTTATCATTGATGTCGGTTTTCAAAATATCGATATTGGAAAATGGCAGGGGATGCAGAAAAATGAGGTAAAGAAAAATTATCCAAAAGAATGGCAAATGTGGCTGCATTCGCCTGAAGATCTTACACTTCCAGGTGGGGAATCGGTAAGAAATGTTCAAAAAAGAACAATGAAAAGGATTGAAGAACTGATCAAAGATGATAGTATAAAGATATTTGCGATCTCTTCACATAGAAGTGTATTAAAAACAATTGTCGGCGGTATCTTAAAAATGGAAGGGAGTTATTTTTGGAAGACAAGAATGGATAACTGTTCTATCAATACCTTTGAATATTATGATAATAGGGGATTTATGTTGACAAAATTAAACGACACCCATCATTTGAAAAATGTGCTTATAGAAAATGAATGAGGAAATACAGAGGTTAGAGGTTCGAGGTTAGAGGTTGGTTAAAAAATATTAAATTCAGAAAACAGGCGGGACATACGTTGCTTGCATC
>JAUXGM010000111.1 GCA_030622125.1 bacterium
ATAATCAATTGAACCGCAAATCGCGAGGACCTCACCTGTTTTGTTATCCATTAAAACCACCGATCCGTTGGAAATTCCTTTTGTTCTTAATTCTTCCCAATAAGAATACAATTTTTTGCTGACATAGCCTTGAATATCTGCATCTACTGTGGTAATATATTCATTTTTAGTACCGTTTAGTATGAAATAATCACTAAGATGAGGAATTTTTTTTGGAAATCTATGAGGGGTAATATCAATTGGGTTTGCCAATTCTCTTTTTAAAACATCCTTACTTATTTTTCGATGCTTACATAGTTTATTTAAAAGATCATTCCGTTTTTTTAATAAAAGATCCCTTCTATTAAAGTAATTTATCCCGGGACTTTGCGGCAGGGATGCAAGTGTCGCAAGCTGATAAAGCTCCAATTCATCAAGGGAACATCCATAATAAAAAAGAGAAGCACTTTCAACACCAACGATATTTCTTCCGAAAGGAGCATTATTTAAGTATATTTCAAATATCTTTCTTTTTGAAAACCTTAATTCATATTGAATTGCCCTCAATATTTCTAAAATTTTAGAGAGAACCGTCCTTTTTTTAGGTTCAAGTATTCTTGCGATCTGCATAGTTATTGTGGAACCGCCGTTTATTACCTTTCCATACTTTACATATCTAAAAGCAGCTTTTAAGAGGGAAACGGGGTTAAATCCGGGATGAAGATAAAAATACTTATCCTCTTTTTCAATGAAACATACCTTTAGCATCTTTGGAATGTTCTTAAAATTTTCATTTATCCTCCACTGTTCATCATCGGCAAGATAGACACGGGCGATATTTCCATTTCTGAATTTAATTACCTTTGAATAAGGTGGATCTATTGATCTTGGAAGCGGCACCACATAAAATATTAAAATAATTGATAGTAAAGGATATAAAAAATAGAATAATAACTTATTTTTCAGTACCTTTTTAAATCTACTCAATCTCCACATTTAACATATTTCCATAATAATAATATTCAGGCATATACATAACCTCGGCGGATGGTCCGGGCAGGGTCATATTTCCTGAAAATGTTGCTCTAACAGCAAAATAAAAGGTAACCGTTTTACGGTAACCAAGTTCACCAAAAACCTGTATGCGGTCATCCCGAATATCCATATGTTCATATTTCCATACATTATCAGACATCCAATTTATCACATGAGAACCGCTAAGTCGTGGATTTTCAATATCAAAACCGGAGGGTATTCTGACAACAAGAGCAACATTTTTGAACTTCTTATCGGTTAAATTTTCTAATTTCACCTCAATGATACCAAGATCTCCTACCTTGTAACCATTTTTTAACGGTTTATATTGATTATCTATGGTCTTACTGTTTATCGTTACCTTCAAACCGTTATAACCATAGCTTTTACTAATATCCTTCGGATAACCATTGATGGCGATAAATCCATAACCCTTGTTGGAAACATTCAAAACAATCGGTTTAAAAGCAGAAAAACCCTCTCCGGTCAAAGAAAAGATCGCTCCATGTTTCTTTAGGGGATATTCCTTATCTCCCAATTTTAAACTTGCTTTCTTGATCATCTTCGGTTTAATATTCTTGATCCTTTGACCAAGTGCCAGAACACTCCATGCAAGTTCCTGTGTGGTATAGTATCTAAATCTTTGGTGAGTAGTAAGAAGCTTTGCTATCTCGTCTGCAATGTAACCGCCCCATTCACTTCCGGGTTGAATTTTCTCCATAATAAATAGTTTTACTCCAAGATATCTCAAGGTAGAATAGAATGTAGATGAGGAACCGTGATAATATTTTGGGATTGAATCATAATACTTTGTTAAAATATTTAATCCCTTCTCTTTCTTTCCCGAAAGGACCAGGGCAGCTCCAAGAAAAACAAGATCTTCCTCTTTTTCCGTGTAATTACGCTGCTTTGCGATCTCAATGAGTTTTTCAATATTTTTTACATGCTTTTTACCTGCAATTGCCAATACAAAATATCCATAAGGCTTATAGTCTCTATAATTACGGTAATAAAGAATGTTCTCAATATAATTCAGAGCAGAATCAATAGCGGACTGCGGGACATCATATCCGGCATCTTTTGCCGATAAAAGAAGATGCGTGGTATAGACAGTAGCCCAATCCCATCCATAGCTTCCACCGGGCCAATATGAAAATCCTCCGTTCAACTGCTGCATATTCAACACCCTATCGATCCCATGCATTACCATCTTGTGTATATTCCTATCCTTTAAAAAATCCGGATCAATATATTTCATTATATCTTCCATATAGAGTAACGGGAATGTAGCGGATGATGTCTGCTCTATACATCCATAAGGGTATCTCACAAGATATTTCACTCCAAGCAGACCATTATAAAAAGGAAGATTATTTACGAGAACGGAATCCTTTTCGTAGTCCGGTACCCATCCCGAAAAATAACTTGTCAGATCATTTCTCTTTTGGTCCAATTTCACCCTTTCAATGTGGGTTTGTTCAAAAATAGGCGGTATAATAGGTATGGCAAAGGTATCCATAGAGGTTTTACCGTTACCGGATGCCGTTACCGTAAATTCCGCAACACCACTGAGTTTTTTTATTTTGGCATCAAAATATGCCATAAGTTCTTTTTTATTCTTTAATTTTTGCTCCGTATTTTCTTTATTAACAATATCAACATTTTCATTTGATTTTAAATCAATCTTAAAATCCCCTGTTTTTCCGGTGAAATTCATTAAACTAATGGGAATTCTTACCTTATCGTTAATTGTAAAAAACCGCGGGTAAGACGGCATTATCAAAACAGGATCCCTGACCGTTACAAATTTTTCAGCACTGCCCATCTTCTTTTTTCCCGAGACCACTGCCATGATCCGCAATTTACCGTTAAAATAGGGTATCTTAAACTTTACCACCGCTTTTTTATTTACTACCTTGATCGTTCCGGACCAGAAGGAAACGATTTTAAACGGTGCAACTCTTTTTTTGCCGGTAGGTCCCCTTCCTTCGCCACCGTCTCCTCCGCCGGTCAACATTTTATCGGGTATCTTTCCCATAACCCATCCATAGTTACCATAACTTCGGACATCAAGCCCGCATTTTGAAAAGAAATATTTAATGGGATCAGGACTCTTAAATCTTGTTAATTGTAAAATACCTTCATCCACAACTGAAATTTGAGCATAGTAAACACCGTTATCATCAATATTGAGATTTACCGTTAATTCATCTCTGGGCTTGATAATTTCAGGTGCGGTTATCTTTACATTAACACTCTGTTTTTCAGGAACGATAGAGGCACTTTTCACCCCGATCGCATGATACGGCTGAAATCCATTTGTAATATCATTGGGTAGATTTTTAATAAAATAGACATTGAAGTAAACATTCGGAACTTCCTTATTTATAGAGTATTCAACGATATTTTCACCTTCCTTAACAGTGAGCCATTTACTGTAAACAACTTCATCCGTTTCCACTGAAAAAAGGGCTATTCCATTATATCTTGCTTTAAAGGATATCTTTGCCTTATCGCCTAATCTATAAGTATCTTTATCTGAAAAGACCTGAATATACTGCGGATCTTGAAATTTTCTCATTTCAGAACTTCTTTTTGAGCTGCCCATTCCTAAATATCTCCATTCCCATTGGGCAGGCAGAAATATTTCACTTACACTTTTGTCTTTTTCACTTTCCACCTTTACAATATAGGCACCCCAATATTCATCGGGGATAAAATCATAACTAAATTTACCGTTGTTAATAGTAATAGTTTCATCGGATATCTCATAATTGTATGGTATCCATTTCCAGTTATACTCATCATAGTATCTGTCATAATAATAATACCAATCATACTCAATTCTCTTTACGGAAATATGGAGAGTTCTTTTCTTTGTGATCAAGTTACCGTCTTTATCCGTAATTACCCCTTCAATATGAGTTTTTTTATTATACCTTGCAATGTAGTCGGTGCTTTTCAGCCCGATAAGTTCATCGGTGGAAAGGATTGTTACGGTTTTTTGTGATTTTGTTGTTCTTCCGCTTCCCGCCTCAAAAACCGAAGCATTAATTCTTAATCTAACGGGGGTATCTATGACAATGTTATTCGATTTAAGATTTTCTGAAAGTTCTCGTTCTCCATTTTTATTTAATTTACCTTTTTCCGTATTTAATAGAACAGATTTGGGAATATCAAAAAAATACCTTCCGAACTTAAAATTAGGATATTTTTTTAATGTGAGATCAAAGGGTTTATAGGAATATTCCACCTCAAATTTACAACTACCAGCAGGAGCACCGAAAAGGTAATCCCCTTTTAGTTTGAAATCCACACTTTCATCCTGGAAATAAATATCTTTTGTCGGGAGAATATCCACCTTTAATCTTTCAGGGGCGAACTCCTCTACCTTAAAGGTTGCCTTTCCTATTATGTCCTTCTTGAAATAGACATTTATCTCATATTTTCCAGTTCGAGGATAGTTACCGAATTCCTTTTCAAGTTCGCACATTCCATTTTCATTTATCGCAACCACCTTTTCCAAAATAACCTTTCTCAAAGGATTTAATACCTTAATCCTCAAAGGGAATTTTACATCAGGAGCTTTCTTTTCATTGTCTCTTAACATAATACCGATATGAGCAATATCGTTCGGACGATAAACACCTCTGTCCGTATAAACATACGCTTTGTATTTATATTTATTGTTATATCTTTGTCCTGAGATATCTTGTTTTGAAAGATCCAACAACGGCTCATCAAAGACAATGTAATTAAGATCATCACCTTTTTCTACCAAAATCGCATAAGGTTTGATCCCATCAAATTCAACAAATCCATTTTGATCCGTATTTTTTTCCGCTAATATCTTATTGCTGTATGACATTGCTTTGACCCCGGCATTGGCAATTTCCTTAAAGTTCTTAATGGATTTTACCCATATCTTAGTTCCCTTTTCATATTTTTTAGCAGTAATGCCGAGATCACTAATAACTATCTGCAATGAATCGTAACTGCCAAAATTTACAGAGAAAACCCCACAAGCATTCCTCGGTAAAATATTTGCAAGGTCAAAAAAGAATACCTGAGATTTATTCACCTTGAATGGAATGGTTATTTTTTTATTAAATATCTGATCCGAAACATTGCTTGATGAGTAATCCCTGTTCCCCGTTAGCCAATAAATAATATTCTGTGAATAGATCTGCCTAACGGAAACCCAGACGGTCTTTATATTCATACTTTTTATTGCCAATTTTTCATGATAGACCGTTGGCATCACATGTCCCTTTGAAAGTATCTTTAAACTTTTTTTATAATCCCCAAGTTTTATTTGTGTGGAATAATCCTTATCAAGGAGTTTTCCATTTTTACTTCTTAATCCTTTTTCCACCTTAATTGTATAAGTGGTCTTTGGTTTAAAATCACCTTTGATAACATACCCCTTATCTCCTTTATATACGGCAAACTTGACTCTCGGCTTTATATTTAAAAAGTGTCTGAAAAGTTCGGGATCGATCTCCGGTATAACATCCTTGGAATACCAACGTATCCTTTCTCTCTTATATTCCCCCGGTTTTTTTTCGTTCTCTTCTTTCATTGTCAGATGCACTTCAAAACCGCTTTCTTTTGAAACAACTTTATCTTTCGTCACAAAGATCCTCAAGGATTTTAGGTTGAGTATCAAAAAATCCTTGTAATCCCTAATAAGATTCTTTTGAGCGAAATCCCTGAGTCCTTTAATATTAAAACCAATTGTTTTTTTGTCATCGACATTGTAAACCAAAATCCTGTGCATTCGGGATATTCCTTTTGTAAGTATTTTAAATTTTCTGGTCTGCCCTCGTTCGTAATCAATATTCAAATGTTCCTTCAAATCTCCTGCTTTCACCGGTGAATTGAATTTGATAGAGAATATAGCTCTTTTTGGTGAGTCCTGAATAACGGACAGCACTTTAAAATCATTTAAATTAATTGTAAAAATTCGTTTTAAAACAGTGATATTATAGGCACCATTATTGACATTATCACCCATAAGTAAACCTTCCGGAAAACTTATTCTTATCCTATTATCTCCGATTTTATCCAACTTATAATTAGCGGAGGGAGATATGGAAAAGCTATTTTTTACATCTCTAAGTTTCTTTTCATCCAGTTTCTGTGTAAATTCAATGTCAATATTATCGGGGTTTTGACTCTTCCATGGATTTATTAAATGAGATGTCAATTCTTTTTGGGTTTCAATCTCCTTTTTTTGAATGATCAATACCTTAACAGCTTCCTCTTTTTTTGCAGCCTTTTTCCCCTTTTTCGCTTCCCTACCTTTACAATCAGTAAAAAATAACGAGAAAAACACTAAACCCAAAAGCATAATTGAAAAGAACAATCTTTTCATTTCTACCTCCAGTGACGAAGTCAGGGACAAAGTCCCACATTAGGGACGTTACTTTGAACAAAGTGAAAAGTGCGTCCTGATACCTTCTAATAATAAAGTATATATTTTTTTTATTTTTTTGTCAATATTTCTTTTTTGTGAAATAAGTTTTTTTTAATTACTTTTCTGTCATTCAGAGCCCCGAATTTTATTCGGGATAAACTGCCCGTGAAATCTATCTTTGGAATTTACCCCGGTTTTGATCGGGGCAAGCAAAATCTCGCAATGACGAGGGAGTGAGACGAATTTACAACTGGATTCCTGCTTTCGCAGGAATGACAGATGGACTGGTACTCTGGTGCACTTCTTCCCGTCATTATGAGCCCCGGTTCTATTTCGGATAGTATAGTAACCAGTCGGCGTCGTTCCAGATGTAAAACACTGTCCACGATAGGGACATACATTGCTTGCATCGTGTGTCCCGTCTACTGGGCGTAATAATCTCATTCCTTTCCGTCATTCTGAACGAATGTGAAGAATCTATCTTTTGGCTTTCTTGCCTTTGTCTATATTGTTCTCGGGAGATATATCGTTATCTAAGGAAGAATCCGGGACACATAAAAAAGGTTTAAAGGTTCAAAGGTTCAAAAGTTCAAGGAGTAATCGTACTAAGTACTAAGTTTTTCGTACTGAGTTTAAGAAATTCCATTTCTATTTACTCAACACGGAATAC
>JAUXGM010000036.1 GCA_030622125.1 bacterium
ATTTTTTTTTCTTTTATTTCTTCTTTTTTTAACTCAGTGTGCTCTGTGTGCTCTGTGGTAATTATATTTCTTATTTCGCAAAAAGCTAAGTATTTTCAAAAGTTGAAAAAAACAGTGATTTTTATTATAATATATCAATAGGTGAAAAATGGTTAGATGGAATTATCTTAATTGGGAAGAAATGGTTGATACGGCTGAAAAATTTTTCCGCGAAAAAATATCTTCCGATAAGAAGATCGTTTTGGTTCATCATGGAGATGCCGATGGCGTAACTTCCGCCGTATATATTGCTGATGTTTTGAAAAAAATAACAGGAAGAGAGATAGAGCACAGAATCTGGGTTTCAACAAAATCCTATAGATTAAAACAGGAAAAATTGATCATAGATAATATTGCCCCCGATGTGCTTATTATTACCGATCTTGATATTGCGAAAGAAAAAGAACTTTTAAGACATTGGTCGGATACGATTGATGATGTTTTTATTTATGATCATCACAATATATTGGAAAGTTATAAGGAATCCATTCCGAGATCAATTGAATACCTCAATGCAAGGATGTTGAACATTGAAGGGATATGGCATCCCGCTTCTTTCTTCGGTTATGAATTACACAAACGGTTTTTTGATCAAAAGAACTATGACTGGATCGTTGCCATTGGTTTGAGAGGAGATCACGCACTTTTTTCCGATGAGTATGTCGCATTGGTCAACAATTTAGAAAATGATTATCCGGAACTTCTTGAAAATATTGAAGGAAAGGATTACAAAAATCTGCTTGAAAAGAGTGTTTATTATATAAATGCAGGCTTTTTCTATAACCCCGATCTACATGAACAAACCGTATTTAAAGTATTGTGGAAAGCAAAAGAGTTGGATGATTATTCCTTCATATATTCGAACAAGGCAGAATCGGAGGCACTTGTCCGGAAAAGGAAAGAATTGAAAACGGCAATTAAAACTACCTATGAAAAAAGTAAAGAGAAGATGGAACTTTTTGATTCTTCTCCCCTAATTATTTATAGAATAGATACTCCACATTATATTTTGGGAGTTATCGCCGGAATGATAGCGGACGATCATCCGGAACGAATTGTATTGGTTTTAAATAAATTTCAAGATGAGATATCGGGAGAGATACGAGAAGGAGAATCGGCAAACTTCAATGTGGTAAATATATTATTGGATATTAGCAAGGATTTTTCCTATCTGTCGGTTGGCGGTCATCCGCGTGCTGCCGGATGCCTTTTTTCAGTTGACAAATATAAGGAATTTTATGATAAGTTCATAAGAGCGGTAAATGAAAATATTTGATATTATTGGAATTGTTTTTATTGTTATGTCGATTGCGGTTTTTTGGAAAAGAGGAATATTGAAAATTATTTTTCCGATCATTGTCGTTGTTTTGGGGATCTGGCTTTCATTTAATTTTTCTGATATCATTCTTGGGATATTGGGTAAGACAGGCAAAAATATAATGGTAAATTATAATTGGCTCGGATATATTATTGCCTTTGTCGGGTATTTTTTGATCCTGAATATTATCGGGTATATTTTAAGAAATTTTTTCAGGGATACTCCTTTAAAGTGGATCGATAATCTGCTTGGCAGCATCTTTGGAATAATATTTGCGACATTGATCATTATGATCGTTCTCTATGTTATGATAAAGATTGACGGTAAACCGAATAAAATAGCCGGAGAATCGGTTTTGTTCTTGAATATATTTAAGACATTCGTAAATTAGGAGAGTAATATGAAGGTAAAATTATCCGGAAATGAAATTGAAGTAAATTCCAAAGATGAGATATTAAAAAAGATAGAAGATAAAGAAAATCTAATTGCGTTTAAAATAAATGGAATATCAAAAGATCTAAGTGTTGTTATAAACGAAGGGGATGAGATTGAACCGATCTATTACGATACAAAAGAGGGTAAAAATATCTTTTGGCACTCTTCTGCACATATCATGGCACAGGTGCTAAAACGACTTTACAAGGATGTCCGGCTTGCTATCGGTCCCGCAATAGAACATGGATTTTACTATGATATAGATACGGAAGAAAGGATCACCGATAATGATTTTCCAAAAATTGAAAAGGAATTTAAAAAGATCGTAAAAGAAGGACTAAAAATAGAACGGGAAGAAGTTAAGAGAACCGATCTTATAAAGACATATCGGAATGAAAAAAATCCTTATAAGATTGAAATATTAAATGATATTGATGATGAGTATGTAACGATATATAGACAGGGAGTTTTTTTTGATCTTTGCAGAGGACCACATCTTGCGGATACAGGAGACCCAAAGGTTTTTAAGATCATTTCCGTTGCCGGTGCATATTGGCACGGAGACGAAAAAAATAAGATGCTGCAAAGGATATATGCGATCTCTTTTAAAACAAAAGGTGAGCTTGATGATTATCTTGCATTTTTGAAAGAAGCCGAACAAAGAGATCATAGAAAGATTGGGCAGGAACTCGAACTTTTTTCTACTTTTCCGGAAGCCGGTCCGGGGCTTATTTTCTGGGAACCGCGCGGCGCATTTATAAGAATGAAGATAGAAGACCTTTGGAGGGAAGAGCATCTTAAAAACGGGTACGAACTATTATACACCCCTCATATTGCCAAAAGACATCTATGGGAAACATCGGGACATTATGAATTTTACAAGGAAAACCTTTTCCCTGATATGGAATTTTCAGGGGGAGAACATTATCTGATAAGGCCTATGAATTGTCCATTTCATATACTTCTTTACAATAAAAAATTGAGAAGCTACAAAGAGTTACCTATGAGATATGCGGAACTTGGGACCGTTTACCGTTATGAAAAATCGGGTGTTCTTCACGGACTTATGAGAGTGAGAGGATTCACTCAGGATGATGCCCATATCTTTTGCCAGAGAGATGATCTTAATGTTGAGGTAAAAAAATTGCTTGATTTTTCTATTTTCTTCATTAAAAAATTCGGGTTCAAGGAATTTAAGGTCTATCTTGCAACCCGTCCGGAGAAAGCGGTAGGCGATCCGGCGGATTGGGAAAAAGCGGAAATTGCTCTGGAAAATTCCGTAAAAGAATATGGTATTGAATATGAGGTAGATGAAGGCGGTGGTGCTTTCTACGGTCCAAAGATAGATATAAAGATAAAGGATGCTCTGGGAAGAGAATGGCAGACAACAACACTGCAATTTGATTTTAATCTTCCCGAAAGATTTGATATGTCATTCATCAATGGAAAAGGAGAAAAGGAAAGACCGATAATGATCCATCGAGCTCTTTTAGGATCAATAGAGCGATTTTTTGGTGTTCTTATAGAACATTATAAGGGAGATTTCCCCCTTTGGCTTTCATATAAGCAGGTAGTGATCCTTCCCGTTAGTGATAATACGCTTTCTTATGCAAAGAAAATAAACGACTATTTATTGAGCAAGGGCATTAGATCGGACATTGATTACCGAAATGAGAGATTAGGTTACAAGGTCCGAGCTGCCCGATTACAAAAGATTCCTTATTATATAGTTGTCGGAGAAGTTGAAGAGAAAGAAGACATTATCAAGCCGACTGGTAGAAAAGAAGGAAATTTGGAAGGAATGACCGTCAACAAATTTGTTGAGGTATTAGAAAAACGATTGTCGGATGAAAAATAAAATCATAATCCTTGTCCTCATATTTTTAGTTGTGGTATCAATATCTTCGGTAAATCATCCCAATAGTTATGTATTAAGCCGTATATCTCCGAATTCCGCTACCTTTCCGATCAGGGTGTTTTTCTGGGGAGACAATAGAAACAGCTGTTCCACCTGTACGGATGGTGATATAATATTTATGGATATGTTGGAGGAGATAGAAGAATCACAGATACCGGTTTCTTTTGCAATTTCAAACGGGGATCTTGTATTGTCAGGGTATGATTTTCAATATGAAAATTATATTTCTATGATAGATCGGGTGAACTTTCCGATATTTAATGTTAAAGGTAACCATGAACTTTACGCTGATAACGGACCGGAAAATTATCAAAAATATTTTGGTGATGATCACTTCAATTTTACTTATGGTCCTCTCTTTATCTCTCTTTTTCCGGATTGCTTCCAACTTCCGGAGACAACTTCTTGGGGACATAAAATTGATTACACAATAAAGCAAGAAGATATCGATCAATTGCAAAATGATCTTAACAATCTTGGTCCGGAAATTAAATACAGGCTTTTTTTTACACATGTTCCTATCCAGATCGATGGAGCAGCCAGTCACTATGATTCATACTGCATCTATTATAATTATCATCAAAGCGAAATTGATCAATTAAGAAATATCTTTGAGAGCAATAATTTTCAAGTAGTCGGATTTTCGCATTGGCATGATTATGATCTTTTTAAATATAATGGTATTCACTATGTACTTGCCGGCGGAGCAGGGGCACCGTTGTATCATGATGCAAATAAACCCAGCTATGATCCTCCTAATTATGCCGAACTTAACCATTATGTCGTTTTTACCTTTGATCGATACGGCGGGATATTATTGCAGGTCATTCTCCTTAATAGAAACGGTATTCCCGATAATAACTATACGATCCGAATAAACAGTTCTACAACAGGGAATCCACCATCTAAAATAGATAGCCTACGGATATTCGATACGAAATGGAAGGGACAATATACATTAAGTTGGTTCGCAACCGGCGAGAATGGTATTACGGGTAGTGCAGAATCCTATATTGTAAAATATGCAAATAAGCCGATAAAAACGGAGGCGGATTTTAATAATGCTTTAACGATTCCACAAAATCCTGTCTGGCAACCGCAAGAAGCCGGCGCTTACGAGGAACATTCAATTGAAATGCCGACCGACCTTAATGATACATACTATTTTGCAATAAGAGCAATTGATACGGAAGGACAAAAAAGTGACATTTCAAATAATACTATTCTGGTTCCAAAAAGCTATATTAAAAGAGCATTTCCAAATCCATTTAATTCCAAAAAAAATAGGTTTTTTGAGGTTACTATTGTCCCGTCTAAGAAAACAGATGTTGAGTTCAACCTTTATACCGTGAATGGGAGATGTGTTTATAGTGATACAAAATCCGGAAATATCGGCGAAGAATTGAATTTTTCCTGGGACGGAAAAAATAAGACTAAAATGGTTGCGGCGGGAATCTATTTTTATACGGTAAAGATAGACACGGAAATATTGAAAGGGAAAGCAGCATTTATACAATAAAAGGGAGGTTCTAAATGATTGAAAATATTGATAACGATAATCTATTACAATGGGCGAAAAGAAAAGACAAAATGGGAAGATTAACACCAATTGAAATAAAGAATAAGGATTTTTCTAAAAAATTAAAAGGATACAATAAAGATGAGGTTAATGATTTTTTGAATGAGGTTTATGAAAATTATAAGGATCTTTTTAGGGAAAATTCATTACTGAAAGAACAATTATTAAGAGCAGAGGCTGAGATCGTAAGGTTTAAATCCTTGGAAGAAAAGATGAATACCGCTATTTTAAATGCTCAATCAATGGGTGATGAGATAAGAAACAAAGCGCTAAAAGAAACAAAAGAACTTATGGAAAGAACGGAAGTGGAAAGCACCAATACCTTAAAAGACGCTAATGAAAAAGCAAAGAATATTATTGCCGAGGCGATAGGGAAAAGGGATAAGACCATGAATGACCTTAATTCGATGAAAACAGACTACCTGACGGATGTTAATAAATTAAAAAAGTATCGGGAGTCATTGATACGGGAAATGAAGGATTTTTTTCAAAGCAAAGCGACAGAACTACACAGTCTTGTTGAGAAAATGAAAAATGAAAATAAAGATCCGAGTAATTCCGAAAGCAAGTAGGAATAAACTTGAAAAATTAGAGAACGATTCATACAAAGCGTATCTAACCGTCCCGCCGATAGATGGAAAAGCAAATGATGCACTTATAAGGCTTCTTTCAAAGGAATTTCATATAGCAAAAACATCAATAAAAATAATACGAGGCGAAAGATCAAAAAATAAAATAATTGAAATCCCGGATTAAAATAACTTGATAAAAAAGATGAAAAATTGTAAGATGATCTATGAAAAGATCATTTTTAACTCTATTTTTATTTTCGATACTCCTTTTATTTTGTGAGACAAAAGAGGAATTCTTTCAGAAGTTCGATCAATTGATTGATTCTTATGAGTATACAACTGCCGAGACCATCCTCACAGAAAAAATAAATACTGCCCCGAATATGAAGTTGGAGTCAATACAAAAACTTTATTCTCTCTACGAACTTACCGGACAATCAGAGAAATGGAGTAGGTTTATTTCTTCCTTGATCAAAGAAGAAGAAAAGAATATGGCGGTAGTAAATCAAATTGTCCGTATCTGTGGCGAGGACAAGAATTATAATGACCTTCTTCCTATTTTTAATTATATGATGAAAAACGGAATCCAGTTGATAGATAAAAATAAGAACTATGTCTTTCAAATGATTGCAAACACAAAGGATAAAAATACATTTTATATAAACCTAAATAAGCTTTTGAAAAATAGGAACATATCATCCCGTGTTAGGATATCGTATCTTCAATTTATTTCTATGGAAGAAAGAGAAAAATATTTTAGTTTCTTTCCGCAAAATGATATTTTTTTTAAGGGATTTTTGCTTACATACTATCATAAAGATAATAAGTCTCGGTTTAATGCCCTTTTTGAACGCATAAGAAGAGAGAATTTTAATGCGAGGTGCGTCTATTCTCAATTTCTTTTTTCCATAGGGGAATACGGGCTCGTCATAGAACTATTAGAAACGGGCATCTATGCAAAAAGATATCCGTATCAGGAGGTTTCTACCTTGATCGATTCCTATATACTTTTACAGAAATATGAGAATATAGCGAAATTGCTCATGTCTAAATATTACAGATCTTATGTTTTTTCATACATTTATCGTTTGGAATCAACCTTTGCACCCAAAGAGGTGTTCAAAACACTCGCTGAATCCATTATTAGAAATAAAAAAATGTTCTCTTCACAAACGATCGTTAAGATCGCTTGCCTTTCGGAAGATAAAAGTCTTTTAAGAAGAACGATCGATTACACATATACGAGATCACAGGGGAAGGATTTTAATTCTTTGTTCAGTATAAATTTTTACCATCTGGATAAAAAAATATATGTAGAGGAACTTATAGATTATCTTGTTAATAAAGAGGATGTAAAGATAAATCGGTTAATACCGATATTGCAGATACTTGAAAGATTCGGTAGATCTTATGGAACGATCATCTTAAAGCTTTCAGAAAAGATCGTAAAAATTGATCCCACAAAAAAGAATCTTAATAATTATTATCTTATGCTCTACGGTTCTAAACCATTTGATCAAATTGTAATAGATGACAACGACAATAGTCATTATGCTTCCTATCTTCACGAACTTCGCAACTTTAAAACCGGTATCTATGGAAAAATGAAATCAAGGAATTCTCATTATAAAGAACTTTATCAATTGGATAAGTGGTTCGTTAAAGGAAAGATCTCCGATAATGAGATACTTTCCTGCTTAAATAAAAATTCCGTTTATTCCTTTGGTTTTTCCCCCATTTTACATTATTTTATTATAAATAAAGATATAGACGAGCAAAAAAGAATGGATATCCTAAAAAAATACGCAGAAATAACATATTTTAATGAAAATGATGATACACGGAAAGATGAGGAAATATATACATTCTTGTCCATTTACTATTATAATAAGATCGGGAATTTGTCCAAAGCACGGGGTATTTTTGATAAAAATAAATCAAAATTGGATTTTTTTAAAGATATTTGTATGAGTATGTGCAGTGAAAGATAGATTCCTGATTTTCCTCAATCCAACTGCGGGAAGTGGACGTGCCGGGCTATTTTATCCACAGATGCAAGGAATACTCAAAATAAAAAATATTGATTATTGTATATTGGTAACAAAGAAAAAGGGAGATATAAAACGATTTTCTCATTCTTATAAAAATTCTATTAAAAATGATTTTACCCGCATCATTGCCGTCGGGGGCGACGGAACAACATGGGAAACCCTTTCTTCATTGTTTGAATGTAATATTACAAATATTCCCATAGCGATCTTTCCCTTCGGATCGGGGAATGACCTTGCAAGATCACTTAATATTCCTTTATATAATCCAAGAAAAGCACTTGATGTTGCAATGAACGGGATAATCGATCGGTTGGATATATGCAGTGTCAACGACTATTATTTCGCTAACTACCTTTCCTTCGGTTTTGAAGGGGAGGTCGTAACACGAAGAGAAATTGAGGGAACAACATTACCCGGTTTTACTTCATATCTAAAACCGGTTCTAAAGACAATTGAGACATTGAAATATCATCTTTATCATCTTAAATTTCCTGAAAAAGAAGTTGATATTATCGGACTGAACTGTATTATCTCAAATATACCTTCCCACTACGGCGGCTTACAATTAGTTGAAGAAGCAAAATACAATGACGGGATATTTGAGATCACCGTTATTAAAAAAATACCATCGGTAAAGACATTTGCAAAACTTCCGTTCTTTCGTAAGAATCCCATGGCACAAAGTGAATTTGCCAGATTTAGAACCGATAAAGTAACATTGTGTTTTGACGAATATGTTCCACCGGTACAGATAGACGGTGAACCATTTAAGAAACTTAGTAAAAAATTTAAAATAGAAATAAATCAAGGCGCTCTGCCGATAATAAAAAGGAGTAAATGATGAATGATAAAATTTTAAAGAACATTGAAAATTCTTTTGATGAACTTAAAGAACTTTTACGGGAACTTGTTAAACAAGATACAACCAACCCTCCGGGAAATGAATATCTTGGTGTTAAGGTTGTCCAGAAATTTCTCAACAAATATAATATTCCTTATGAGATACATTCAAAGGAGAAGGGGCGGGAAAATATTATCGTAAGAATCGGTAAAGGAGATAAAAGGCTTTTTTCCGCAGGACATCTTGATATAGTTCCGGTCGGTGATCTTTCACAGTGGAAATATCCGCCCTTTGACGGTCATGTTGAGGGAAATATTATGTATGGAAGAGGAACGATGGACAACAAGGGTTCGTTGGCGGGATTACTAATTACAGTCAAAGCCGTATGGGAGATCAGAGATCAATTAAACGGCATATTTATTGCAGCAGGAGTAGCAGACGAGGAAAAAGGTTCTAAATATGGCACCGAATACCTTATGGAAAAGGGACTTATTGATTGTAATTGGGCAATCATACCGGATATTGGAGGCAATCTAATGAACATTGATGTTGCGGAAAAAGGCATTGTAAATATAAAGATCACTACCCACGGTAAATCGGCACATGGTTCTACACCTGAAAAAGGTATAAATGCTATTGAAAAGATGGCAGAGGTCATTGGTATTTTAAACGATCTTTCATTTGAATATGAGCCGCATGAATTCCTTTCGGCTCCGACAAAAAACATTGGAACGATAACAGGTGGTTCTGCTCCGAATATGGTTGCCGATAGATGTGAAATAATTGTAAATATAAGGTACCTGCCTTCTCAAACACCCGAATCTATAGTTGCCGATCTAAAGAAAAAGATTGGGAAAATGATCGATGGATTCGATATAACGATCATCGAGTATTTAAAACCAAGCGAGGTTGATCCTGATAACATTCTTGTAAATACGATCATTGAAAAGACAAAAGCAATAGCCGGAAGAAATGCAAAAAGGATGGGTCTTGGCGGTGGAACTGTTTGTAAAACCTTTATAGAAAAAGGAATACCAGCAGTAGGTTGGGGACCTGGTCCCAGTGATGTTGCTCATATTGCAAATGAATACATTGATTTAAAAGAGGTATTGGATTTTTCGAGGGTAATGGCGGAAATAGTAATTGATCTCTTAAAATGAAAAGAATAGTTGTCTGTATCCTTATTTCTATCCTTCTCCTATACTGCTACGGTGGAAAGGTAAAAGATAAGTTTTTAAAAGGAAATTTCGAATCGAATATCAGAATTCCTTTAAAGAAACTGAAAAGTAATGAAGATAAATTTTATGCCGGGCTTTCATACTTTAATTATGATTCCATATATGGCTGGGAAAGGGGCTTTTATCTTGTTAGAAGTTCAAAATATTCCCAGTCCGATTTTTTAAACAATATAAAAAAATATATCCCGAAGATGCTAAATGATGAAAAGAAATTATCCTATTTCATTATCAATGCTTTTTATAATCAGATGTATGATGTAGTAAGAAACCTGTTTACAAAAGAGTATTATGATCTCGTTTATTTGGGGAATAGAGATCAATGGTGGGATCAATGTGAAAAAGTAAGACATTTCTTAAAGGGAAATAGTTTGCATCCGCGATATCTCTACTTAGAAAAAAAGGATAATTGTATTAAAGCAAAGGAAAAACCATTTTCATTGGCGGTTAAAAATGAAAAGATCGATGGGATCTATTATAAAAAGGATGATCTATTCTATGTTATCGCTTTGAACGAGAACTTTTTTTTAGGGAATATTGCTAAGAAATACACTAAATTTGAGAAAAGAAGGATTGAGTTGGATCAAAAAGATATTGATAGCGGGTATAAATTTGCGATCTATTTTGGAAAAATAAAAGCAGGTTATATGTATGAGTTTTTAAGAGATGCCGGTGATTATTATGAACTTTTTGTCACAATAAAAACATCTAAGTTCTTTGATAAGATATACAAGATAAGGGATTATAACTATTTTAAACTAAGAAAAGATGATCTTGCTGTAATTTATTCAAAAGAAAATATCAAAGAAGGACATTATAAAACACATAGATGGGCTCAATATTACCCTGAAGATTTTTATGGCATATATAAAGGGAAGGAAAAAATGTCCCTTCCGATTTATGCACAGGACACCTATTCCATTCTCTATTTGATAAAGGCACAACTCCCTGATTGCATTGAAAGGGCGAACTTTATAAGTGTAAGAAGGACTTATCCTTTTAAATTGAATTATTCAAAGAAGACATTTAAGATCAAAGGGGAAACGATCAAAGGTATTGCTGTTCAACCGGAGTATCTCGGACAAAAGCCGATCAGGAAAGGATACGATGGCGAATTTTTCTTTGATGGTGAAACTTTTGAACCCGTATATTCAAAAACAAAAACCGAGTATGGGGACTTAACTGCGTATGTTATAAAAAAAATAAATGAAAAAAAATGGTTAGAGGAAGGTAATAATTATGAAAATTTTAGGAATTGATTGGGGAACAAAAAGAATCGGTATTGCTATCTCAAATATGAGTGCAAAGATTGCGTTTCCAAGACCTTTTATAAAAAATAATAAAAAGGCAGTTGAGGAAATAATTACAATTATTTCCAAGGAAAATATTAAGCTTGTTCTTGTAGGAATACCTCTTATGGAAAATGGTGAAGAATCGGACTCTACAAAAGAGGCAACTAAATTTTTTGAAAAGATAAAAAAGAGAGCAAAAGTTGATGTGCAACAGTTTGACGAAAGATATACAACGCGTATCGCTGAAAATGTTTTAGAGAGTTTTGGAATGAAATGGCAAAAATCAAGAGAAATAAAGGATTCAATCTCGGCAGTTATTATACTGCAGGGCTATATAGATGGACAAAATCCGAAATAGATTTTTAATTGTTTTTTCATTTTATATTTTCTTAATAGCATTTAATTTTATTCCTCTTGGAATAATTTTTCCGTCTTTAAAAGAAAATAAATTTTTCTTAAATATTGAAAAAGGCTGTTCAAAAAACAAACTCGTTAATAAATTAATTACAAGTGGCGGCGTGATTGATAGCGGGTATATTAGAATCCTTTTATTTTTCAATAAAAAAAAAATACAAAACGGAAGATATCTTTATGACCCGTTATTATCGCTTTCTCAAAATGTAAAAAAAATATTCAATGGTATTGATTCCGGTAAAACGATTCGGATCACCTTTATTGAAGGAGTTAATTCCAAAAATATTGCATTAAAATTTCAAAGTTTGGAATTTTTTAGTGCAAGATCATTCAAGAATGCCGAGAAAATAATTTTAAATGATGAAAAATTATGTAAAAAATATAAAATAAAAAGAAATGTTTCCGATCTTGAAGGATACCTTTTTCCCGATACTTATGAATTCAAAAAAGGAGAATCACCGCAGCAAGTGATCATAAAATTTTTAAATAGGTTCATCGGGATCGTAAATTCAATTGATGAAAATATTTCCCCTGAAAATTTATACGACAAATTAACTATTGCTTCACTGATACAAAAAGAGACTGGATATGGCGAAGAAGCACTTATTGCTTCGGTTATATACAACCGTTTAAAAATACGAATGCGACTTCAAATAGATGCAACTATTCTATATGCAATGCAAAGAGACGGGATCATTACAAATAATATCACAAAGAAAAATAAATACTATGATTCCCCATATAATACCTACTGTCATTATGGTATTCCTCCGACGGCAATATGCAATCCTGGTGAGAAAAGTATTATTGCAGCTTTTTTACCACAACCAACGAAATATCTTTACTATGTTTCAAAAAATAACGGTTGGCATACTTTTTCACAAACATACAAGGAACATCAATTAAAAGTCTACAAATATCAAAAAAGAAGAAGATAGCAACTTGACAATTTTTTTAAAAAAACTTATAATATTTGTTAAATCGGGGAGTAGCGCAGATGGCTAGCGCGCATGGTTTGGGACCATGAGGCCGCGGGTTCGAGTCCCGCCCCCCCGACCATTTGCGCCCTTGGCTCAACGGATAGAGCGTCGGACTTCGAATCCGCAGGTTGCAGGTTCAAATCCTGCAGGGCGCATTTAAAAAAAAATGGAGATTGAAATGAAAAAGAAATTTCTTATAATTGGCGGCATTCTGTTAGTTATTATTGGACTTCTACTGCTTTATTTCGGACAGGCACCGGTTCCATCTATTCTTATAGTTATTGGATATATTTTATTCGGTTTAGGACTTATTCCCGAAGACAAAAAGAAAAATGATGATAAAGATAAAAAGAAGAAAGAAGAATAAAACCTTTTGGTATGAATTTTTTGATATCATTATATCTGCTGCTTTGATAGCACTTGTAATAAAATCGGCATTTATAGAGGTTGCAATGATCCCATCCTCATCGATGGAAGATACATTGATGATAAAAGATAAACTTTTTGTTGATAAATTTATGTACGGGATCAGTATCCCATTTACAAAGATAAAGATACATTTAATGGAGAAAAGAAAACCGAAAATAGAAGAAATAGTGGTTTTCATTCCGCCATCTTATGCAATGAGCGATAAACCGCTTTTTGTAAAAAGATGCGTCGGTATCCCCGGCGATAAAATAAAAATAATTAACAATACTCTTTATAGGAACAACAAACCAATTGAAGAACCATATCTAAAATTTGACCCACGAAGAAGAGAGTATTTCAAAAATTGGCCGTTTCAAGAACCTTCTTACTATACAGTTAATACTAAAAAGGTCAATATTCGGGATCACCTACCTAAAAATTGGGCTCCAAAAAATGAGATATACACCGTGCCGAAAGGATATTATTTAATGATGGGAGATCATAGGACAGATTCTTATGATTCGAGATTTTGGGGACCGGTTCCTTATAAAAAAATAATCGGTATTGTTAGATTTAGATGGTTTCCGTTTCATAGGATCGGAATAATAAAATAAATAGGAGTTGAAAATGATAAGTGGAAAGAAAAATTTTGTTTTTTCTTCTGAATCCGTTACAGAAGGTCATCCCGATAAAGTAGCGGATCAGATATCAGATGCTGTTCTTGACAATCTACTTTCAAAGGATAAAGATTCAAGAGTTGCCGTAGAAACAATGGTAACAACAGGTATCTGTTTTATATCAGGAGAAGTAACCACAAAAGCATTTGCGGATATTCATAGTATTGCAAAAGGAGTAATAAAAAGGATCGGTTATACGAAATCAGAATACGGTTTTTCCGATTCAACCGTTGGAATACTTACAAGTATAAAACATCAGTCACCGGATATTTCTCTTGGTATTGATGACCAGGAACATGAACAAGGAGCTGGCGATCAGGGAATGATGTTTGGATACGCAACGAATGAAACAGACAATTATATGCCGATGCCAATTGATCTTGCACATAAATTAACCAGGCAGCTTGCTTATGTTAGAAAAAATCAGGTAGGTTCTATCCCATATTTACGACCTGATGGGAAATCACAGGTCAGTGTTAAATATGAAAATGGAAAACCAAAGGATGTAATAGCGATTGTAATCTCTACTCAAACTGATGATGTTGCCCTGAAAGAGATCAAAAACGATATAATGGAATATGTAATAGATCCGATCATTCCAAAAGAAATGAGAGCGAGAGATGCTAAAATATACATTAATCCAACGGGAAGATTTATTCTTGGCGGACCTGTAGCAGATACGGGTTTGACGGGAAGAAAGGTCATTGTTGATACCTATGGTGGCGTCGGTTCACATGGGGGCGGAGCATTTTCAGGAAAGGATCCGTCGAAAGTTGATAGATCGGCATCCTATATGGCAAGATACATTGCAAAAAATATTGTGGCAGCAGGTCTTGCCGATCTCTGTGAGGTTCAGATTGCTTATGCGATCGGTGTTGCGGATCCCGTTTCATTTATGCTAAATACCCAAAATACATCAAAAGTGGATCCGATTAGATTGGAAAAGGTTGTACACGATATCTTTCCATTAAAACCAAAGGAGATTATTAAACATCTCAAACTTTTAAATCCTATATTCTTTAAGACAGCTGCTTATGGACATTTCGGCAGACCCAAAGAGGATTGGAAGATAAATTATAAAAAAGAAGTTTACGAGGGTTTTACCTGGGAAAAATTAGATATGGTTGAAAAATTAAAATCGGCTTTTAAATAAGGAGGAAGCGATGAAAAAAAATATAGTTATAGTTTTAGTTGGAATGGTAATCTTATTCGTTGGGTGTAAAGCAAGATCTAAATACCCGATAATTGCGAAAATAGGTAAACACAATATTAATGTAAATGATTTTAAAGTAATATTAAATGATGCTACCTACGGTTTGATTAAAAGTGGGAAAATTAAGGACATTGCAATTCAACATTTTTATTCGGTTACCATTGACCAAAAAATACTCTACCTTTTAGCAAAAGAAAGCGGACTGAAAATTAACGAGACGGATGAATATAGAAAGTATCAGGAAAATTTTAATAAGACAAGAAGAGATTTTTACCTGAAATTGGGTCTAAATGAAGGTGAAATCCAACGAACCTTTAATGAGTATTGGATACAAAGGGAATTCATTGAAAAAAAGATCAAACCGACAATAGAATATAAAGAGACTGATCTAAAAAAATATTATGAAACAAATAAAAAAGTTTATTTTACGGTCAAACCGTATATTAAAGGTCATAGAATTAGCGTAAAAGTACCGGATCCTGAAGCGGTGTTAAGGATATCCGCAAAGTTAGAAAAATTAAAAAAACAACACGGAACAAATTACAAGATATTAAAGGAAAAGATCACTGAGTCATTTGGTAATAGTGCGTTCTTTATTGAAGATAAACAATTTAATATAGATCAATTACGAAATATTTTCAAAAAGAGTCCCGATGAGGTTAACAATATACTGAAAACCAAAGAAAATCATTCCACTGATCTTGAAGAAATAAATGATATGATATTATTCTTTTACATAACAAAAAAGCAAACTGAGGAGATTAAAAAATCTTATGATGAGGTTAAAGATATTGTCCTAAAAAATTATATTATTTCAAATATACAAAAGATTGTAGCTAAAAAAACAAAAGAATACAAAAATAGACACCCCATTACTATTCTTGTAGAAGATCCCGCATCATTGCTATAAAAGTAGATCAGTAAACATCCTCTCGCGTCATTCTGAGGAAGCAAAGCGACCGAAGAATCCATCTTTGCATCTCTGCGGTAAGGTAGATTTCCTCTACCTTGATTTTTTTTGGCAATATTGTTAAAATGAATTATTTGAGGTAAGTTATGAAAATATTAAAGGAAAAAATTTTAAAGGATGGAAAGGTAATAGCAAATGGCGATATCATAAAGGTTGATTCTTTTATCGATCATCAGGTAGATGTAAAATTAATAGATTTGGTTGCAGATGATATTATAGGGCATATAAAAAAAACGGAGAGTTATAGGAAGATCAATAAGATCATAACGGTAGAAACATCCGGCATCGTTTTAGGAACTCTGATGTCATTAAAAATGGATGTCCCTCTTGTTTATGCAAGAAAAAAAATACCCATTACCTTGATAGAACCGCTTTACTCAAGAAAGATCCTTTCACCGACAAAAAAGAATGAGATCGAGATCGTAATTTCTTCTAAATACCTATCATCAAGG
The DNA here is from genome assembly GCA_030622125.1 of bacterium. Lineage (GTDB taxonomy): Bacteria > AUK180 > AUK180 > AUK180 > AUK180 > JAUXGM01. The sequence goes on from JAUXGM010000036.1 coordinate 16,395, forward strand.
GATTCCGTTTATATTGTTGATGATTTTTTAGCAACCGGTGCAACCTCGGAGGCTTTAATTGAGATCATTCGAAATTCCGGTGCGAATCTTATTGGTATCGGTTCCATTATAGAAAACAGTTTTTTAAACGGTAGAAAACTATTGTTAGGTAAATATCCTGATCTGGATATATATGCCTCTGTAAGAATAAAAAAAATGGATATAAATGGGAATATAGAATTTTATTAAAACAATTTACAAAATTCTAAATATCAAATAATAATATTAACCACAGATTTGACAGAGAAGAAGAGGTTAGAGGTTCGAGGTTAGATGTTAGTAAAAAAAATATTAAATTCAGAAAAGCCATAAAAGAGGGACATTACCGAAAACAATTGACAATGGACAATTGATAATTGACAATGAAAAAAAAACAAATACAAACTCCGAAAACAGGCGGGACATACGTTGCTTGCATCGTGTGTCCCAAGACTGTGTCCCGGACTCTGTTTAGTGTAGAAGATTGAAATTCTCATCTTCTACCTTTTAATTCA
>JAUXGM010000157.1 GCA_030622125.1 bacterium
TAGAAATGGAATTACTTAAACTCAGTACGAAAAACTTAGTACTTAGTACGATTACTCCTTGAACCTTCGACTTTTAACTTTTGACTTGTATCTTTTTTTACTTCATACTTCTTCACTTCTCACTTTTATTGGTGTGTCCCAAGACCCGAGGCGACCACAGGAATCCAGTTGCAAATTGGCATGCCTCCTCCGTCATTCTGATTGAGCCCCGAATCAAGTACGGGATAAACTGCACGATTGAAGAATCTATCTTTTGTCCTTCAACTTTTCGAAATATGAGATTATTACGGGGTAAACTTCAAGGATAAATTCTTTCCGATAAATCGGAATTTGAATAATCAGCAAGGTACTCTGTATGATTGGGAAAGACCTTAAACTTCTTTCAACACCCTTTTTTTCAACACAGAGAATGAATGTCTTTAAAAAGGGCTGCCGCCGTCGCCATAGGCACCGATCTCACCACCTGTTTCACTTGCAGTGTTACAGGGGGAATTCGCTTGAAGCCTATAATTTAAATTTGCAGGATCAACAAACATCGGGTCAACTGAAATATCATTTGCTCCAGTATTACACCCGCTATAATTTACAGTATTATCATAAACATCATTATAATCATTTATAATGGGAATTTCAAAGAATAATCCAATATTGTTATTTGTGATAATATTGTTCATTATAGTAAATTTTTGCTTATTATCGGTGGATGAACAACTATATGATATTCCGTAATTCTTGTTTCCTGAAATGGTATTATACAAAATTGAAGTTTTACAATCATAACAACATAAACGAATACCTTTCCCACCAGAGACAATAAGACAATTTTTAATTGCACAATTATTTACATACCATAAAATAATTGCATTGTAATTATTAATGAAAGAACAATTTGAAATATTTGCATCATTAGAATTATTATGTATATAAATACCTGTAGAACAATCTTCAATTCTACAATTACCAATTATACTATTTTTACTTTGCTGTGATTCAATAGCAAAATATGCGTGTTTGATAATATTATAATTAAGAATTAAATTGCCGTAATTTCTGATACCATACCAATCTTGTGTCTGAGGAAATGTTTCACTTGATGTAATGGTAACCGGATTATCGTATGTGCCCTCAGATCTTAAATCGCCATAAACAATTATTTCTACTTTTCCGGAATCATAACCAAGGTTTTGAATATCATCAGAATTAACCTTAATCTCTGTTCCTTCTCTAATCCATAAAAAGGAATTTTCGGTGATTTTAATATCACCGGTGACAATATATGGCGAATTTTCTGAATTCATTATGTAATTTCCTTCAAGTTCTCCGTAGATCTCTCCTCCGGGTATTGTCTTAAAATCGCTAAAATCACACAATGTCATTTTTATTATAACACCGCTTTTTTCGGAGTTTGAACAACCCATAAAATTGTTATCAATATTTATTTTAGTAGAACCATAGTAAGCGGTAATTCCTCTTGCTTCAATTTTGTGGTTTCCGGAAGATATACCGACCAATTTAAATTTTCCGTTACTATCGGTTAATGTCCAGTTTGAATCTATGTTTACCTTTGCCGATGGATAGGGAATATCATTTTCATCTGTTATTGTTCCTGAAACTATCCCGTTATTCGGTGAGAAAATATTTTCGCAGCCTATTAACAATAAAAATAATATAATAATCGGTAAAAATATTTTACTTTTTTTTCTTCTCATCTTTATCAAATATTTTTAATTTTTCCTGTGCCTTTTCATCAATATTTTGAGGTTCGAGAAGAACCCTTGGAGTAATAAAGATGATGATCTCATTATACCCTACCGAGGATACTTCCTTTGTAAAAAGAAGTCCAAGAACGGGGATATAACCAAGAACAGGAAATCTTTTAACACCCTTTACCTCATACTGTTTTCTCAGTCCGCCTATAATAAAGGTTTCATTATTATTAACTGTGATATGTGTATTCGTAGAACGGGAATATATTATTGGTTGATCCTGAGGGCTATAACCGCTTAAAGAATCGACATCTGTTTCAATATACATAGAAATACTATTATCGGCGTTTATATGCGGGTTAATATATAGGGATACGCCACTAACTGCAAAATATTCTCTATCAACAACATTATAAGATTGACGAATATCATCATAGGTTTTATCATATACTTGTCTTTTATCTTTATAGATACTACTATATCTATTTTGATTTTGATAAGGTATCTTATCTCCTGAAAAAAATGATGCAGGCTTATTATTTTCCGTAACAATTCTTGGTGTTGATAAAACCTTTCCGTTATTTTCCTGAATCAACAGATTTATTAAGTCGGATAATTTATCAACGGATAAATTTAATCTTAAAAAATATTCACTATTTTTTTCCGTACTATCAATTTTATTCTGCTTATTTTCAAATGTATTTGTTGACGGCGTAAGTGTTTTGTCCTCTGTTTTTGTGTCCGTAGAAGAATATCGCTCATCAAAAGGTGTTATATTTGAGATAATATTACTTGCATTTGATGTTAATATGGCATTCCAATCAATACCGAGATTTCTTGCATCCCCTACATTTATCTCAATTATCTTTGCCTCTACCTCAACCTGCTTAACGGGAATATCAACCTTTTTGATGATCTCTTTTATTTCTTCAATTCTACTCGGTACATCTGTAATTAAAATTGAATTTAGTTGTGAGCTTGTTTTTAATACCCCTTGAGGTGATATCTTATGAGCAATATACTCTTTGATCGTATCGGGATGAACATAATTTAGATAAATAACCTCTGTTTTTACACCATCTGCCGATTTAAAATTTTTCAGATCAAGAGCTCTTGCAAGTTCTGTAAGATCATTTATCATTTCCGGAATATCGGTTATTATTACAAAATTTCTTTCCTCATTTATCTGGATATTACCATACTTTGAAAGTGCCTGTCGGATAACAACGGCAACCTCATCTGCTTTGGCTGATTTTAATTTAACGATTCTTGTTTTGGTTGCTATATATTCCTCTGCTTGAATACTTAAATCTACATTCGCCTTCGATGAACCCTTTGCCGGTGCTGCAAAATTTGCTACCGAAACAAACAAGGTAAAAATTATTATGAAAATAAATCTTTTCATCCTGATACCTCCATTTTTTATGTTTTATATTTTTATTAATTAAAAGTCAAGTTTTTTACATTTTTTTTAATCCCTATATGTCATTTGTTTAAAAGTTAAAAGGTTCACCCAGCACCATGAAATTGGTGCGGGGTTCAAAGGTTAAAAGAAAAACAATATTAAATTCCGAAAAGCCATAAAAGAGGGACATTACCGAAAACAATTGACAATGGATAATGGACAATTGAGGTTCATCTCCAAAAAAGTTGATTCATTTTCCGGGAAAAGCCTGTTTACATTTAAGAATAAAGTAATTAGGATCAAGGTATCCATATGCTGATCTTTTAATCACCTTCAAAGTGTTATTAGTTCCTTCAATTTTGCCGGAGTTTATTTGGTATTTGCAATGATTAATTATTCCATAACTATATTTGTTTAATCTTCGGGCATAATATATCATTTCCGGTATTCCGCTTTCTTTGGCAATTCTTGTCCATTCTGCAAGAGCTTTTTTTGCACAAGCAAGATACTTGTATTTCCACAATTCTTTTAATAAGTCCTTTAATATGTATGTTGTTGAAATATTTTTATTTATCTCAATTAATTCTTTGAGGTGTTGCTTCTCATTTTGATTGAGTTTTCTTTTACCCTTCAAGAGTATATACCTGCTTCCCTTAATGACCTTTTTATGTTCTTTTTTTGCATTTCTATATTCTCTATTTCTAACTGTATTCATAGCTCTGTTAAATTGTTTAACAACATGGAATAGATCAAAAACTATTTTTGCATTTGGGCAATTTTGACGAACACTTTTAATATATGGGTCCCACATATCTAATGCTACTGCCTTTATAGCTTTTCTTTGTTCGTCTGTCATTTTCTCAAAGAAACTATCCAACGTGGAAGCCCAATGATCCTTACCCATCCACACTATGCGTCCTGTTGCATAATCAACAATCACAGTGAGATATTTCTTTCTCTTTTTTATGGATATTTCATCTATCATTAATATACTTAATCCGTCATATATGGTATCCCCGAATTCTTCTTCAAGAAAATGTTTGTCTATATTTTTTACGGTTTTCCAATCAAGATCAAGATGTTCGGAAACTTCTTTTACTGTCATTAATTTACATAAACTATGGACATATCTTGCAAAACGAAAAGTATATCTATTACTTGGTTCGAGAAAGTCAAATTTTTCAACACGATATCTATGACATTGCGGACAAAATAATTGAAAATACCTTAGGTGAATAAAAACTTTCTTTTCCGAAAGAGAAAGATCACGAACATATCTCTCTCTTGTTGAATGGATCTTTTGCATTTTTGTTCCACAATGACTGCAGTGCGGACAATGCCGATTATCTGAATGCATTCCAAGAACAAATTTTTTTGAAGAAATTTCTGATTCTTGGTTTGTTATTCTGATATTGCAAAAATTAAAAAATTGTGATACACTAACACTGGACATATTTGCCTCCTATTTGACAGAATATTATAGCAAATATGTCCATTTTTTTTAATTATTTTATCAACTTTTTTGGAGATGAACCTCCATTGTCAATTTTCAATTGTCAATTGTTTGAGACCACCGTCCCCATTTTCCATATCAGAATAACAAACCAAGAATCAGAAATTTCTTCAAAAAAATTTGTTCTTGGAATGCATTCA
>JAUXGM010000129.1 GCA_030622125.1 bacterium
TAAAATAGAAAATTAATTTTCTAATAATTAAAAAGATTTAGAATAATGAAATTTCATTTCATAACTGAAAATTTAGACTTGAAATCCGTATAATCCGTTAAATCCGTGGTAAAAAAAATCTTATTTCGCAAAAAACTATATTTAAAAAAACTTGACTTTAAAATTTAAGATGGTATTATAAGAAAAATAATACCGGAGGCAGATATGCAAAAGAAAGATCTTATTTCAATCAAGGATTGGACAGAAGAAGAAATTAAGCATCTGTTTTACACTGCTGCAAAGATAAAAGGTTATCAAAAAACCAATCTGAAATTTCACCCGTTGGAAGGTAAAACACTTGGGATGATGTTCGCAAAGGCATCAACAAGAACCAGGGTTTCCTTTGAAGTTGGTATGTATCAGCTTGGCGGGTATCCGCTTTATCTTGATATTAAAGCAAATCTACAGGTTGCAAGAGGTGAATCCATTGAAGACACCGCAAAGGTTTTGTCCGGATATCTTGATGGAATTATGATAAGAACATACAATCATGATGATGTGGTAAAATTAGCGGAATTCGGGACAATTCCCGTTATCAACGGCTTAACGGATCTACTTCATCCCTGTCAAGTTTTAACGGACATATTTACATTTATGGAATATCGCGGAGAAGCAAAAGGAGCAACGGTTGCTTTTATCGGAGATGGGAATAATATGGCACATTCATGGTTATATGGTGCGGCAAGAACCGGAATGAACCTTAATATCGTTTCTCCAAAGGATTATCAAGTAAATAAGGAAATTTATGAAGATGCAAAAAAAATTGCAAAAGACAATAATTGTAAATTAAGCCTTTTTGAAGACCCGAAAGAAGCGGTCAAAAATGTTGATCTGATCTATACGGATGTTTGGGCATCAATGGGACAGGAAGCGGAGCAAAAGAAAAGAGCGAAAGCATTTGCGGGTTATAAGGTAGATAGAGACCTTTTGAACCGTGCCGATAAGAATGCACTTGTTATGCATTGTTTACCCGCACATCGCGGTGACGAGATCACCAGTGATGTAATGGATGATAGAAAACATTCTGCGATCTTTGATGAGGCAGAGAATCGATTACATCTTCAAAAAGGTATTTTATATCTCCTTATGAAATGAAGGTAGTAATTCAAAGAGTAAAAAAAGCTAAGGTTTCAGTGAAAAATAAAGAGATAGCCTCTATTGACAGGGGCTATCTCATTTTACTTGGGGTTTCAAAGGAATCAGTTTATAAAGATATTGAACATCTGACAAAAAAAATAGCCAATCTAAGGATATTTGAGGATGAAAACGGTAAGATGAATCTCAACATTAAGGATGTAGGAGGTGAGATACTTCTTGTATCGCAATTTACACTTTATGCCGATACAAAAAAAGGAAATCGTCCTTCATTTACCAAGGCAATGGAACCGGAAAAAGCAAAAAAAATGTATGAGGAATTTGCAAGAAAATTAAATGACCTTGGTATAAATGTAAAAACAGGTATCTTTGGTGCTCGTATGGAAATTGCCCTCACCAACGACGGTCCCGTTACGATAATTATTTGAAGATGGTAAAAAATTATTTATTATATTCCTTTATCAAATCCTTGTAATCATTAAGATAGGTGCGGGTGGGTTTTTGTTTTTTCAGTTTATTGGGATACCATTTCTGAATAAATTTCCCCATCTGTGAATAGCGTATATTTTCCTCTTTCCTTTGATACATTGATCTTTGAAGGTCAAGAAGCTTTATCACTATTTTTCTTCCTTTTTTTGGAATATCACCGGTTGCTTTCTTCTTCAATATCTCTTTTTTAAGATCTTCCATATCCTCTTTAATGTTCTTGGTATCCCCTACCATTTCACCTTTCTCTTTCCCCTTTTCAATCTCCTTTTCAAGTTCTTCAAGCCCTTTCTTTATCTCTTCCTGATGTTTACCCGCCTGATCAAGTGCCCTTGACAATCGTTTATTTAATTCACTGTTTTTGAGTTGTTCCATTAGTTTTTCCAAATAGGAATTTAGCTGTGACTGATCTTTTGCAAGTTCATTTAATTTTTGAAAGAGATTCATACTATTTGATGAATTACAACTACAGGAATTCATTTGGTCAAGCAATTTTAAAAGCTCATTCATATATTGACTGTAATTGTTTTTAAATATCGTAAAGTATCTACCCTCTTTTTTGATCTGAAACCGTTTGTAATTTTCCTTTGCATTTTCAAACTTCTTGTAAAGATTATAATTCATCATTAACAAAATTGCGGCATATTTTTGGATCTCTGTCTCAGCATTTTTCAATTTACTGCTAATAAAGCTCTCATCTTCCTTTGCAAATTGAGAAGCAAAATCAATAGAAACGGAATTTTTAACAAGCGGCATAAGATCGGGATTATTATTGTTTTGTTCGTTTAATTTATTTTTAGAAAACTGTTTGAATTGTTTGGAAAGTTGATTCTTTTTCTGATTGAATTTTGATTGTTGTTTTTCATTTTTCATCTTTTCAAGATTTAACCTTGCCATATCAGGATCAAGCATTTTCTTATCTTTATCGTCAAACTTCGAGAAAAGTTCATTTGCATCTTTTTTTACATTCTCAAGTTTTTTTTCTTCACCGAATTTTAATTGGTCAAGTTTTTCAGCGATCTTTTTTGCATCCAATCCTTTTTTATATTCCTCCAATTTTTTTACGATCCGCTCAAGCTCAAAGGCTATTTTTTTAAGGTCTTCCTGAGATAATTTTTTTTCCGAACTATCATTTTTGTTCATAGATCTCTCAAGTTTACTCTCAAGAAGTTTCATAACATTTTCATCTAAAAGTTCTCTTATCAAGTCCATTTGCTTTTTGAATTGTTCTATGATCTTATCCTCAATTTTCAGCTGCTCCATTTCCGCTTTAAGATAATCAGCGGTTTTTTTAATTGTTTCGGCATTCTTTTTTATATTTTTCTTGACCGTTCTTTGAAATTTTTCTGTGTTTCCCTCTTTTTGCATTTTTTTAAGAAGTCTTTCTTTTTCAAGATCATTTGCACCGTTTTTCAATTCCCCGAAAAGATCATTTCCAATATTTTCAAAGATCTCTCTGATATCATTTTTATCAAAAAGCGATAAAGTAAAATGTTGTGATTCTCCTTTTTCGCCGTATACATCATAAGCTTCAATATAAAAATAAAGTAGTCTATCTGATAATGTTGTGATCTCATCGAGCCTTATATTATAATTGCTTGTAAAATACTTTTTCCCTAAATGGTTTTTTATTTGTATCTTTTTTTTTGTATTCTGAAGTTCTTTTTCATAAACAAAGTAAATTTTGTCAATACCTTCCCGGTCGGATATTCTATATTTGATGGGATAATCACCATAAAAACTATCGATTTCTTCATCCTCTTTCGGCTTTAATATCTCTACGATAGGTCCGTTATTTTCCATAGATTTTATATATCTTTCGTATTCACCAACAAGATATTTACCATTATAGACCTGTAATTTCATTTTTACATCACTGTCCAATCTTATAATACCATTAAGCTTATTTAATTTCTTTTTATTACTTTTCAGAAGAAACTGATCATATTTCCCTGATATCTTAAATATATACCTTATCTTTGTTCCCTTAATAGCACTGTTCGCCTCCAATTTATACCATTTATTATCGCTTTCCTTGTATTCATATCTATCTGCAATTTCAACTGCCTTCAATACTTCAACCGACAAGATTTTTTTTGTAGTTCCACATTCCAATGTCAATTTTCCTTCTTTTAGTTTATTTAGTGTGATATAATTGTTATTTACCTTAAAGTTGCCAACTTCCTTTCCATTGTTCTTTACATTCAATTTGATAGTATCACTGTATGTTTTAACAAAAAGTTTGGCGGGATTTCTTGTGTATTCATTGTAAATAATTGATCTATCTTTCACAAAGAAAAAGGTCTTGCCGGGAATAATGTTGTTTTTTAATACAAGTATTAGAAAGATCATTATAATCTGAATATATAGAGTGCGTATCAAAATATCTCTAATATGAAGGGGGACTTTTTGTTCTAAAACCGGGTTCTCTATTTTATCAAGTTCATATTTTAAAAGAGCAGTTTCTTTTTTTTTCTTCTGTCGAATTAAACAAAGATGGTAGAACCTGCTGCCGACCCCTGAATGTTCCTTCATGAATAAAAGGAGTTGTTTCTTTCTTAATAAATATCCCAATATTAGGAGATAGATAAAGATCGGTGTAAAACTAAAAAATTTTAGCCCGATTATATATAAGATGAGAATGGACGGTAAAAAAAAAAGTCCTTTAACAAGATAATTTAAAAATAATTTACTTCTGACATACGAAGTAATTTTGTTTATTTTTTTTTCTATTTTAAGTCCTCTTCTGAAAATACAATCGCTTGAAATGTACGAAGTTCAACATCCTTTTGCTTCCATGCATCCGGCGGAAGCCCAGCCTTTCCATAACAGAGCTCATTTAGAAATGTCTCTTTGTCCCAGCCGGTCTCTGTTGCAACCTGCGGAAGAAAAACTCCTTGATTCCAGCCTTTTTTGACTATTACACCATCTCTGCCGAGTACAATATCATCAGCAGATTTTACAAGTTCAGGCGGAGTTAAAACTGATATTTCTATGGTAATTTTGTTAATCTCATTTGATGATACCGATGGAAATCTTGGATCCCTCGTTGAGGATTCAATGGCTGTATCTCTGATCGTTTCCCATAACGGTTTGTAGGCAATGATAAAACCAATACATCCTCTTAAATTACCCTGTTCCCTTATCGTTGTAAATGCCCCTGCTTTCTGAGAGAATTTTTCTTTTATCCCTTTCGGAGGATCATATATCTTATGTTCATTAATGTAAAGCTCAATTGTTTTACGGGCAAGACCGAGTAATGCCTTTTTATCCTCAGTTGTAAGTTTCATTTTTTTTTTAGCTCTTTATAGAAAACAAAGGATCCATAGCCGACAACCCGATCTTCATTAAAAGCAGAACTACCGGAATCACTTAACTTTAACAATTTTGCTTTGATCGTATCATTTTTTTCGATCATCTTTAAAAAAACAGAGATAGGAAATAGACCACATGCCTCTATTTCTCCACTAAGATTTTTCTTTAAAAAAAGTTCGCTATTTTTTGACACAACTATATCTGCGAGTTCAGTATCCATTTTATTACAGACCGCACTTGTTTTGTAATGAGAAAGATCGGACGAGATAACAAAAAGAGAATTATCAATGTACTTCTTTAAATTATTTGCAATTTCGGTTATCATCGTTTTATTTAGCGAACCCACAATAATCGGTACTATCTTCATTTTCGGATATTTATAATTAATAAATGGAAGTTCTACCTCTACGGAGTGCTCTTTTTCAAATTCCTTATTCGAGAGTTTTATATAATCTGTTTTTGCAAGCTCTTCTACAACTTTTTTATCTATCGGTAATCGTCCATTTGGAAGAACATAACAGTCAAATAATGGTACCACAGCTCCGGAAAGCTGATAAAAATGACTTGGTCCGATAATGAAAATGCGTTCATATTTTGCATAATTATTTGTAGATAGTGCTTTAAAACTGTATCCAGCCGTAGACCCGGAATAGCGATATCCGGCATGGGGAGATATTATTCCAACTATTGAACAGTTCGGCAACTCAACCTTTGCACCGTCAATGAACGATTTTATCTCTTTATTTAATACAGTATCTTTTTCGGGATAGAACACTCCTAATACATTTGGAAGTTTTTCTCTCCTGCTTGAAGAAACACAGGAGAACATTAAAAGTATTAACAGGAAACTAATTACTTTTTTCATCGCTCATTTTTCTGCCAAGTTCGAAGTAATGTTTCTCCTTTTCAGTGTTGCCAATTTTTTTATAGTAGATATAACACATTCCAATTTCGGTCATTGTATCTATGTCTTCTTTTTCAATTCCATTTATGATCTTTTCCATCCACCATTTATTTTCTTCAATATTTAGTTTTTTAAATTCATTAACAAGTGAATTAAATTTCCCTTTCTTATAGAGATGAAACACCTTCAACATATTTATAATATTTGTATCATTTTTATATTGTGAGATAAATTCCTTTTCTCTTTCCGGATCATCTATTTTTAATATTTGAAGATATTCGATAAGAACTTTTTTTTTCTCTTTGTTTTTTTTCTCTGCTTCCTCTGCGGTTGTAGATTCTTCGGCTGAAGCCTCAGAATGACCGAAGGGGGCGTTCTCTGTGGTTACTTCTTCTGGTTTTTCTTCTATTTTCTCTTCTTCTGTTTTTCCTTCTTCACCAACCTCTAACCTCGAACCTCTATCTTCTGTTTTTTCTTTACTTCCTACTTCTTCACTTCCTACTTCTTCACTTCCTACTTCTTCACTTCCTACTTCTTCACTAACCTCTA
>JAUXGM010000046.1 GCA_030622125.1 bacterium
GACGCACCTGAACATCCGAGGTACGTCCCGCTTGTTTTCTGAGTTTGTATTTGTCTTTTTTTCATTGTCAATTGTCCATTGTCCATTGTCAATTGTATTCGGTAATGTCCCTCTTTTGTGGCTTTTCGGAGATTAATATTGTTTTTAAATAACCTCTAACCTTCCTGTCTGCGTGCCTGCCTGTGCGTGTCCGCACGCAGACAGGCAACGCACAGGCAGGCAACCTCTATCTTCCGGTTTGTATTTTTATTATTTTAGTTTCTTTAGAACTGCTTCTGCTGCTTTGATAATAGGATAAGCCGTTGGTGGAGCGGTAAGTAAAGGATGTGTTCCAATTTGTGTTGCCAAGAGACAATTCACGGTCGTTCTTCTCTGAATAGCCAATCCGATAAGATTTACCAGCTCACCTGTACTTGGTCCGCTGATAACTTCGCCCCCGAGAATTACTCCCGACTCACGAGCAACGATCAATTTTACCATCTGTTTATGTGTTTTAGGTAAAGTTCCGGGATGCTTATCTATACCGGTAAATGTACCCGTAACAATATCAAATCCTTCCTTTAATGCCTGTTTTTCGATCAATCCAGCTGCTCCAAAGCCGGTTTCTCCCAATGCAGTAGAAAAAATTGCAATAGTTCCACTAAATGATTTTACAGAAGATAATTTATAAAGATTCATACCCGCGATCCTTGATTCTGCACAAGCAGTGGAAGCAAGCATGATGCCGCTTGGTTTTCCTGTAATAAAATCTCTTTTTCCTGCACAATCACCAACGGCAAATATATCCGGATTACTTGTTCTCATATATTTATCTACATTGATAAAACCCATTTCATTGAGTTTTAATCCTGCTTTTTCAGCAAGGGATGTATTTGTGTGATACCCCATAGATAGGATGACGGCATCGGCTTCAAGTTTTTCCCCATTGTTAAGTAAAACACCGGTAACCTTAGCATCACCAATTATTTCCTTAACGCCACTTCCTGTTTTTAGCGCTATGCCTCTTGATATCAAGATTTCTTCTGCGCATGCCGCTACCTCATCGTCAAAAACGAGAGCTAATATTTGGGGCAGTATTTCAACAAGAGTTACATCCTTATCTGTTTTATTCAATTCATCCGATATCTCAACACCAATAAATCCGCCTCCAATAGTAACTATTTTTTTACAATCGTTAAGTTTTACTATAATTTTATCAAGATATTCCTTATTTTTTGGTATAGTAAATACATTTTCAAGATTTGCACCTTTTAACCATTTAGGTTTTGTGGGGATAGAACCGGTTGCCAATATAAGTTTTTCAAATTGGATCTCTGTTCCATCAGCTGTCTTACAAATCTTATTTTCTTTGTCAAGCGAAATTACCTCATCAATCTTTAGTTTTATTCCTGCTTTGCTTAAAACGGCATCGGGAACAACATCTTTGTCGCTGCTTTCCAAAGATCCGAAGATATACGGAATTCCACAAGGAACGATTACCTGCTTTTCTTTTCTGATAACCAAAAAATCCTTATCGGGATAAGAAGATTTTCCTGTTACTGCTGCAACAATACCTGCTGCACTTCCACCAATTACCAATACATTTGTTTTTTCCATAACTTCACCTCTTTTTTATTCTGAAATTAAAATTCAACATTTTTATTATAATAAATTTTTAAAAAAAATCAATAGCATAAATATCAAACAGGTAACACGGAGGGAAAGGGATTCCCCGAAAGGATTCGGGATAAACTTCTCATCCCTCTGGCGGAGGGAGAGGGATTCGAACCCCCGGTACCTTTAACAGTACAACGGTTTTCAAGACCGCCGCATTCAACCGCTCTGCCATCCCTCCAGGCAAAATACTATTATATATACTCTTTTTTCTAAAAAAAATCAAGATGCGAATTAATCAATAGTAATTTGACATAATTATCTTTTTTTATTATAATACAGTATGAAGATCAAAGAGATTATAGAACAGGTTTTATTGGACGAAAAAAATGGCATTGCCAAATGTATATCTTCGGTGGATGACAATTGTATCAAATGTGTAGAAACAATTTCATCATTAAATGGGAAATTAATTATAAGCGGTATAGGCAAATCCGGCTTGATCGCACAGAAACTTGCCGCAACTTTTTCCTCTACGGGTACACCATCAATGTTTTTACATCCCACTGAAGCCGGACACGGGGACCTCGGTATTGTTCAATCTACCGACGCACTTTTACTCATATCTTTCAATGGTGAGCAGCGTGAATTCAACTATTTTTTCTCTTTTTGTAATCGCAACAATATTCCAATAATCGGATTGACCGGAAACAAAAGTTCGTCCTTATATAAGAAAGCGGACATACCTATTCATATTCCAATAAAAAACGAAAGTAAAATTATGCCCTATGTTCCATCTGTTTCATCAACCGCAACACTTGCAATCGGTGATAGTATTGCTCTCGCTGTTGCGAAGATAAAAAATTTCGCTCCGGAGGATTTTGCCAAACTTCATCCCGGGGGGAGTTTAGGGGTTCTTTTAAATCGACAAGTTTTTGAGCTTATGCATTCCGGTGATTCAATACCTTTTTTGTCCCTTGATACTACCATCACCGATATTCTTTATATCATTTCATCATTTAGATTGGGGATTGGGATCGTTGTAAATGAAAACAAAAAGATGTTAGGTCTAATAACCGACGGTGATATAAGAAGAACCTTTGAAAAATATGGAAAAACAGGGTTTGACCTTTTAGCAAGGAACATAATGACAAAAGATCCCTGTTCAATCGTAAAGAATAAACTTGCAAAAGATGCTATGAAGATAATGGAAAAGAATAAGATAACCGTATTGCCTGTTCTTGATGATAATAAAGTGATCGGGGTAATACATTTACATGATATTTTAGGAGGAAGGAATAACTCATGAAAAAATTTTTTAGCTATTTGGTTGGTATAATTATTATTGCATTGGTAATTATTTCTATTATATTTATCATAAAAAAGAAGCCCGATAAAGGTCATATAATTAGTAGTCCGGCAGTGGTAATAAATGGTCGGGTAGTTAATATTAAAAATGAGGTGATTGTTCAACTAAATGGAATTAAAAAACTCTTTATTTTTGAAAACACAGCAAAGATAAATTTAGAATCCACTTCGAGAAACGATACGGCATACATTAAAATAACATATTGGCAAGATCAGAAGAAAGATCTGAATTTTATACCGGAAAAAGGCTATTTTGAAAAAGGTGAAACAGCAAGTATTTATATAGAGTCAATAGAAGGGAAAATACCGACAGACATGGAATTAAACATAAAGCAAAAGGATACAACGATCATGCTTTCAAACCTCAGAAGGAGTTTGATCTTTATAGATGTTGATCGTCTTGATCTCTATGCAGAGGGCTTGAAAAAAATAAAAAAAATGACCCTGATTACAAAAAATGGTTCTATAGATATGATAAGATCTGATATTAACAGATTAAAACTAAATGCATCCTCAGGAGAATTATCATTTACAAATCTTAATTTAGAGGAGGGCAAGATAATTTTGAAAAGCATGAACTCATTAGTTGCAAACAGTAATATTGAAAAGCTTGATCTTGATATTAAATCCGGATACATACAATTATTAGATTCAAAGATAGGAAAATTGTCTATAAATTCAAATTCCGCTATTACATCATTAACCAATAATGATATCAAAAAATGTGCTTTTTTTCTTGATGATGGGTCTTTAAATTTAGAAAGGAACCGAATCGATTCTATTTCCGTAAATTCCAAAAAAAGTATCATTAAATCGGATACAATTTTACCTACCGGTATTGAAAAACAGGGTCCAAATATTATTCAAATGTTTTAGCTAAAAAATACTTGATATTTTTTAGAAAATTTATTATAATATAAAAATTAGGAGTTCAATATGAGTAAAGGACAAAAAAATATAATAATAATTGAAATAGTTGTCCTGATAGTAGGCGTAATTTTATTTATTATTGGTTCCTCTAATTCGGGAATGGGCAAAAGAAAGGTGTTGATCAATGAATTGGATAATATAAATAAGGAACTTACAAAGCAAAAACTAATTTATAAAGATAATAATGTGATCGTTAAACTTATTCAGGATAAGCTAAATACGGTGCAGGAAATGCTGAAAAGATATCAAGATAAAAAAGCAAAGATCGATGATATTGAAATGGAAAAAA
Source organism: bacterium (assembly GCA_030622125.1). Classification (GTDB taxonomy): domain Bacteria; phylum AUK180; class AUK180; order AUK180; family AUK180; genus JAUXGM01. The sequence continues at coordinate 4,181 of JAUXGM010000046.1, forward strand.
GAAAACTCGTTATTTTTAAAGACGGGACCAATGAATTTTTTGATAAATGTAGTAAAATAAATTGTGCTATTGATGATGTGAATAATTTTATCAAACGGGTAGAAACATATCTAAATAACAATCAAAAAGATCTGAAAGCAGCAAAAAGCAGCAGAAAAGTTTCAAAAATAACAAGAAAAGAGATCGTAGCATTAGAAAAAGAATTGAATGATGGAATTGAAAGATTAAAAAACGAGTTGGCAAAAGCAAAACTCCCGGAGGATTATATTGATGTTTCATTAGAAACACTAAATTTGGATCAACCGCTTGTTAACTTGAAAACAAAGGTAAACTATGCAATTGATGTTATAAATGAAGTCAGTCGGCCAAAAGAAACCCCTATAATCCCCATCCATATCAAGCCGACTGAACCAAAAAGAAAATTAGTTATAAGGAACGGACCAACTGTTTTAAAAAAGTATATTCCAGATTATCCAAGTGAGTTTCGGGGGCATGAATTGTTTACTATAATTGCAATGGATGTAGATAAAGACGGAAAGATAACCTCTACAAGTGTATTTCAATCATCAGGAAACAAAAAATTTGACGAATTCTGCAAAAAAATGGCATATAATATCAAATATCAAGCAGCAACAGGTTATTACAGAGATGATCCGGGAAATATATTTACTATAAAGGACGATACAAAATACCCGTTTAAATGTAAATAGGAGAAAAATATGAAAAAAAGTTATATAGTTTTTTTATTTTTTTTATTGAGTGTTCTTGTTTTCGGCAAGATTTATTATTACAATGACGGCTCTTTTCCCGTTGCTATAAAAACAATGTATTTCGGAACCGGCGAGGAAAATATTCTACGCTTCTATATTAAAGTACCGCTCTACAAATTGAAAATGTCAAAGGATACTATTCAAAAAGGAAAAACGATATATAATGTTAAAAATAAGTTCAATATTGTGGTAACAGACAGCAAAGGAACTATATTGGGTAAGGATAAATGGAAAGCAGTGAGTAAATTTAATACCGTGAATTCCCGACTTTATGTGTTGGAATATTATGATGTTATGGTTCCGAGATCAAAAAAATATAATGTGAAATTGGATGTAACCGATTTAAACTCCAAAAAGTGTGTGAATATTGAATTTTCGGAAATTGCAAAGAATTTTGATAATTTTGCAATATCTTCTTTTTTTTGGGCAACCGAGATAAGGCAGGCAAAACCGGATGACCCCAAATATTTGCAGTTTAATTCACTATATTTTAAACCTATTATAGATGATATATTCTATTCTCCTGATTGTCCGATGTGCTACTTTGAAATATATAATTTGACCTCAAATAACGATGAAGAATATCGCTACAAAGTTTCTTATGATATCAAAAACAGCAGTGGTGATAGTGTTTATTATTTTGAAAGGATAAAGGATGGAATTGAATCCAATGTTATTGAACTTACTGAACCGCCCATTTTTGATATCTTTATGCTTTTGAATGATGGAGAGTATACAATAATTATTACTGTTATCGATTTAAATGCAAATAAAACGATTAAGACCGAAAGTAAGGTTGTAAAAAAAATATAGGGGGAAAAATGATATCTACCGACAAAAGACACTTCGATTTGGAAAATATTGCAAAAGCAAAACAATTGCAATCACTATTATGGGTAATCTTCTTTTTCATAATTATTATTGCGATTATATGTGCAACAGAACAAATGGCAAGAATATCAAAATCAAGTATGGAATTAAAGAGACTTGAACCGCTAAAAATATATAATAAACTCGGACAGATCATCAATGAATATAAGAATCCGAGATTTTCCATCAATGATAAAGGTAAAACAATCGATTGGCTGAAATATTGGCAGAAAAAATGGAATATAAGCGTAATTCTCTTTATGATTGTTGTTATTATAGCAATATTATTGGAAATATTAATTATCAGTCAAATAAAATTTCTACAGAGAAAAGAAATACATCTAATACATAAATATGAACTTGAAAGATCAGAAGAAAAGGACAAATGATCTTTTAAATTATTTTATTAAAAGTAAAAAAGAAAGTGATTTCAATAAACTTTTTGACAGTGTAAAGTTAGAACATATTGAGAACTTTTTATCACAACAATTTTTTGGTTTTTGGAAGTTCGCTAAATTATACGAAATTTACGGAGGTTTAAATTCATTAAAAAATGATGTTCTTTTTGATATTTTTAGATCCGTTAAAAAAAATGAGAAAATAGAGGATTCTATTTACGACATTTTTACGGACAAATTTACCAATTTTATTAAAGAAAAAAAAGAAGATATTACAGCTCATTTGCCTGATTTACTGGAAATAGGATACTCTATTACCTATCGTAATTTTTTTGAAATTGAAACGATAAAAACATTTTCCGACTTTATCAAAATGGAGATGTGCACAATTATTTACAATATACTTACTGAAATGCTAAATAGCGGTTACTCACTTATTTTTAATCATTTTATTCTCCTTCTATCGAAAAAACAGATACGGAAATTTTATACTGTTAATGATTTCCCGGTATCTCTGCTTGAAGAAATGGATATCTTTTGGAAAAAGGGAGAAAAGGATGGACTATTTTTATTGTTATCTATTTTCTTAAAGGAAGTCGGTGACCTTGATCAATTTTCCTCATTTTTGACCGGAACACACCTTGAAATATTTCAAAAAAGAAAAGAGGAGAAAAAAAACTATTTAACCATTGATAAAGAATTGGATATTATAGGAAGTCAAAAAATATTTTATGTAGAGTTTAATAAATATCTTCAATCTCTTGATGACAATATTGAGAAAAATGAAACGATTAACTACTCAAAAGCAATATGGAATTTTTTATGCCCTCCGATTATATATAATGATGTAAATGATTTCATTTACGATCTGTTTGATAAAGATGAAAATAAAAAAATATTTATTGAAGACATAAAACATACTAAAATTACATTAAATATTAGAAGAAAGATTGAGATACATTTTAATTTTCCCAAAGCATATCTTGAACAATATAAATTTAAAACAGCAATGGTAGAATTATTTCCCCCGCTTTAATCTTTCTGCAAGAACCGGCGGAAGACCTTTTGCAATAATCGTTTCAAATGCAGCGTCAATATCATATTGAACTCGTCTGTAGGTTATACTTCTCTCATCAAGATCGTATATTGCATAGCATGCCCGAACATCTCTGTCTCGCGGCTGTCCTACCGAACCCACATTAATAATTGCAGGACTTTCCTCAAGATAAATTTTCGGTCCATACCAGCTTCTTATCTTCGATCCTTCATTTAAAAAAACAATAGGAATATGTGAATGTCCTATAAAAATTGTTTTGGCATCTTTCTCAATAGTTGTAAAGATAAAGTTAGCAGTTTTTTTATTCAATATATATGTCCAACTTTCCGGAAATATAGGGGATGAATGGACAAAAAGATTAGAATCAAAGGAATAAGTAAACGGTAATTTCTTTAAAAAAGAGAGTCCTTCTTCCGTTATTTCTTTTCTTGTAAATTCAATTGCTGTTCGGGCGAAGGAATTGAAAAATGAATAGTTCATAAAATCACATGCGGCATAATCGTGATTTCCCATCAGAGATATTTTTGCTTTGTTCTTAATGATATTTATACATTCATTCGGATATGCACCGTACCCGACCACATCGCCAAGATTTATGATATGATCAATATCATCAATAAGCTGAATATCTTCAATAACTGCTTGTAAAGCATGAAAATTTGAATGAATATCTGAAAGAACTGCTATTTTCATTTCTTTTTTCTCATTTTTTTTACTATCTTATCAAGTATTCCGTTGATAAATCTTTGTGAATCATTATTCCCATAGACTTTTCCGATCTCAAGAGCTTCATTTAATGAAACAAGAGGCGGCACTTCTTCAACATATAATATTTCATATACTGAAAATCTTAATATGTTTCTATCTATGATCACCATTCTATCAAGAGTCCAGTTCTCGGAATATTTTTCAATTTGCTCATCAATGACCTCCTCCATTTCTATTGTTCCATAGGCTATTTTTTTAGTGTATTCAATAACATCATCACTATCCGTTTCCGTATAAAAAAAAATAAAAAAATTATCTACACAAAAATCTATGGGATTTTGCGATACATCATAAGCATAAAGTATTTTCAAGACACTTTCTCTTGCCAATCTTCGTTTTGCACTAAATAAATTCTTTTTCTTTTCTTTCACAAATTGTTGTATAAACTTATCAATTCGAGTAAAGATAGTGCGGCATCAAACCCCTTATTCCCACTTTTTGCACCTGCACGGTCTATTGCCTGGTCAACGGTATCCGTGGTTAAAATTCCGAATGTAATGGGGATTGTCGATCTTAATGCGATCTGTGCAATACCCTTTGTTGTTTCACTCGCAATATAATTAAAATGCGGGGTTTCTCCTCTGATAACGGCACCAAGGGTAATGATCCCATCGAACTTTTCATTTTTCTCAACTATTCTTGAAAGTAAAAGAGGTATTTCAAAGGCGCCCGGAACCCAGTAAACGGAAATATTTTCTTCCGCAACACCATTTCTAATAAGTCCATCCTTCGCACCTTCAAGCAAGTTCTCGGTAATGAAACTGTTGAATTTACTGATAACTATTGCAATGTTTTTCCCTTTGCCATCATATTTTCCTGTGTATGTATTCATTTACTCCTCCTTAAAATCATTTTCATCAAGTAGATGGTTAAATTTTTCTTTTTTTGTTTTAAGATATTTTATGTTGTATTTATTTGGCTTTATTATGATCGGCACTCTTTCGGTAATTACGATACCGTATCCCTTTAAACCAATTACCTTCTTGGGATTGTTAGTTAAAAGTCTTACGGTGGTCAATCCCAAATCCTTAAGTATCTGTGCACCAACTCCATAATCTCTCAGATCAGGTTTAAAACCAAGAGCTTGATTCGCTTCTACGGTATCCATTCCTCTATCCTGTAAATGATAAGCAAGCAGTTTGTTATGTAGCCCGATACCTCTTCCTTCTTGTTTCATATATAAAATAACTCCGTTGCCGACTTTTTCTATCATTTCCATTGATCTATGTAATTGCGGACCACAATCACAACGTAATGAACCAAGTGAATCTCCGGTAAGACATTCGGAATGTACCCTGACAAGAACCTTTGGTTTACCCTTAATATCACCTTTTACGAGAGCAAGATGCTCTTCTCCGCCATCAATTGTTTGAAATAATACTCCCTTAAAGTAACCATAATTCGTGGGAAGCTCAAATTCCGATATTCGCTTGACCGTTTTTTCTGTTTTTAATCTATATTTTATTAGATCCTCTATGGATACTATTTTTAGATCGAATTTTTCGGCAATTTTTTTAAGATCGGGTACCCTTGCCATAGTGCCGTTATCATTCATAATTTCACAAATTACAGCAACTTCCTTCAATCCGGATAATCTACAAAAATCTATAGATGCCTCGGTATGCCCGGATCTTTTTAATACTCCAAATTTTTTACCGACAAGTGGAAACATATGTCCCGGCCGAATTAGATCTCCCGGTTGTGAATCGGAAGAAGCAATAACTTCTATTGTTTCGGCTCTATCATAAGCGGAAATTCCCGTCGTTATATTTTTTGTTGCATCAACGGAAACTCTAAAATCCGCTCCTTGTGCTTCTCTGGAATCAATAACCATAGGATGTAAATTTAACCTATTGGCAATCTCTTCAGAAATCGGGACACAAATTAGACCTCTTCCTTCTCTTGCCATAAAATTAATAATTTCAGGCTTGATTAATTCCCCACTTGCTACAAAATCACCCTCATTCTCTCTATTTTCGTCGTCAATGACAATAATAACATTACCTTGTTCAAAACTCTTTAAGGCATTCTCAATTTTGTCTAACATTCTTCACTATTTTCTTAATATATTTGACCATCATATCATATTCAATGTTCACGGGATCTCCTCTTTTCATCAATTGGATACCGGTATTTTTTAAAGTTTCAGGAATTACGGAGACCTCAAATAATCCGGGGGAAACAACCTTTGATATAGTTAAAGAGATACCGTTAATTGCAATTGACCCTTTTTCCACAATATACTCACCTCCGATTTTTGTAGAAAAACGATAAATATTATTTGACGGATAATGATATATTCCTTCAACCTTTCCAATACAATCAATGTGCCCATAGACAAAATGTCCGGAAAGTCTACTGCCTACCACCAATGATCGTTCTATATTAACAATGCTGTCGGCACATTTTTTTGCGAGAGTTGTTCTTGAAACAGTTTCAGCGGAAACATCAAAAAAAAATGAGTGTTCTTTAAAACCGCTGAGCGTTAAACAGATACCGTCAATTGCTATGGATTCACCAATATGCGGATCATCAATTTCCAAGATTTCTATTTCTAATGAATAAAAGCCTTTTTTCTTTTTTAGCTCTTTATATTTTCCAATAGAAAAAATTATTCCGGTAAACATCTAAAATAAGTTAAAAAAATCAACTCTATTTTTCCTCTTCTTTTTTTTCTTCTTCCTTTTTGACTTCTTCTACCTCGTTTTCTTTTTCCTCTTCAAGGGCGAGTTCCTTTTTCCTTGCACTTGCATCCTTTATATCGTTTATACCGATAAATAAAGAAATAACAGCAACAAGTGCCGTTGCAATCGGAATTCCACCTTGAACAAAATCCTTGAATGCTTGAAACCAGGTCATTGGATTCGGAAAAAATAATAACGCAAAAGTTGCAAATCCAAAAACAAGAAATAAGATTATTCCTACCATATCAACCTCCAAAATATTCTTAATTTTGTATATTATATAAAAAAATATAAAAAACTTCAAGTTTAAAAGCAAAACAAAGTAAAAATTACAACAATATTGTTCTTTTTTTTATACACGAAAGAAAGAGCATTATATTCATTCGCCTATATACCAATAATTACCGTATGGGCACAATTTTTGCAAGTATTCGTAAAAATGGAGGTGTATATGAAAAAAACACTTTTTTTGATGGTCTTTGTTGTACTGTTGTCATCTGCTTACGCTGATGATGTTTCATTTGGCGGAAATATAGGAATGGAAGAAATCGGCGGCACACTATACTATTCCGTTGCACTGACCCCTGAACTGAGATTCGGAAAACTTGGAATGGGACTGGATATGTATTTCAGATGGAACGATGACGGTATCTATCCATACAGCGGCGATGATGTGCTTTCAATGATCAGATACATTAGCTGGAGTAATAAAGGTGATAAATTCTTTGCACGGTTCGGTGTTCTTGATGATTCTTTTTTAGGGCACAATTTTCTTTTGCATCATTATCAAAATGCAACATCATTTACCATTGATAACGGTTTGAGAAGATTGGGTGCACAGCTTGACATAGATTTTAAATACATTGGTTTTGAAAGTATCACTAATAATGTTACAACATTGAAGATAAGAGGCGGCAGGGTCTATGTCCGACCGATCGCTCCATTTGTAAAAAAAGGTATCCTTTCGGGATTTGCTATTGGTGGAACTTATTTGGAGGATACGGATCCTTATGAAGCACAAAGAGCAATAATTACCGAAAGAAAAGGGGAAGAGGATCAGTTGTCAAGATACGAACAGTATGCCGAAATATATGAAAATAACGGTGTTACACTAACGGATCAGATGAAACAGGACCTTTTTGATATTTCATTAGAAAATGATGAAAATACAAGATGGGGTTATTTTAAAAACTATTCTTTAACCGGAAGTACTGATGCAACGGGAAGTATTGAATATTTGAGCAAGGAACTTTTTGACGAAACAAATGATCCGGATAAAAAACTTTCTGCATACTCTATTGATGCGGAACTTCCCATAATAAAGAACTTACTTGTTTTGATCACTGATTTTGCAAGAGAAGAAAGCTATTATTATGATGTTGTGAATACCACAACCATAACGATCAAAAGATTTACTACCGATGTGGGGCAGCTCTATGGTGTAAAAGGAAAACTTAATTTAGGACTTCTAAATCTTGCCTATCAGGTAGATTATAGAAATATTCCCGAGAATTTCATCCCTGCTGTTTTCAATTCTCAATATGAATTCATAAAACCGATATTGCTACCCAAAATAGACGATCCTAAAAGAATATCGGGATATTTCGGTGATCTCAATATCTTTGTTCTTAATAATGCACTCCGAATAAATGTCGGGTATGAGGATTATAACGATCTACCCCCTGAATTGGAGAAAATCTATCCAAGAATTAAGGGCGAAGCAGAGTTAAATCCCAATCTAACAAAAAATATGATCGGTTACGGTATTGGTGGAAAGATTACACTTGAAAAATTAGATGCCGAAAAACCTGATTTTAATGAGGTCACGAACACTACGATAAAAGGAAACCTAATAATTGACATAGCCAAGAACACCCAGATCATATATGAATATTTCAGAAGTTGGGATTCATTTGGAGCAGAGGTAAAAAAGGTTAAACTTTATTCCCAGATTAAGTTTTAACAAAAAAAAAGATACTGCATCTTGATTTTTTTTTCAAAATTGTTATACTCGTTTTTATTTGGAGTGTTTTATGAACCTACCTGTTTTTATAAATAGACATCGTTTATTCGTAGATATGATCCTTATTGCTATTGGAAGTACTATTATGGCACTTGCTTATCCAATGTTCTTGATACCACTCAGGATCGTTCCCGGTGGAGTGTCGGGAGTTTCCATTATAATACATTATCTTACCAATCTCCCTGTTGGTATTACTACTTTTATTCTGAACATTCCTCTTTTGGCAGCAGGGTGGCTTTTGATTGGAAGAACCTTTGCATTTAGAACGATTATAGGAATGGCTTTATCTAATCTTCTTATTGATTTTTTTACCTATATTATTAAAATTCCGCAGATAACAGAAAATTTTCTACTCGGTGCGGTCTTTGGCGGATTAATGTTGGGAGTTGGACTTGGAACAACATTTCTCGGTAATGCAAGTACCGGTGGAACCGATGTGATCGGGCAAATTGTGAAAAAATATACCAATTATTCAACAGGAATGGGAATAATGATAGTAGATTTTTTCATTATATCATTGGCGGGAATTGTTTTTAAATCTTTTGAAGCATCCCTTTACGGTTATCTCGCCCTTTTCCTGTCATCAATAGTTATTGATAGGGTTCTTGAAGGCAGCGATTATGCGAGAGGTGTCTTTATAATATCTGATAAAAAAAATCTAATAAAAGAATTTATATTTTTATACTTAGGAAAAGGTGCCACAGAATTTTATGGGAAAACTGGCTTTAAAGAAGAGGAAACATCTATTTTATTCACCGCAATAAATAGAAAACAGCTTCCTCTTTTAAAAAGAAATATCAAAAAAATCGATCCGAATGCTTTTGTTGTAGTAACCAATATTTATGAAATCATTGGTTCGGGTTTTTTGCCCAGAAATATTGTTGAAAATTCAGAATCGGTTTAAGGAAAATACAGAGGTTTCCAACCTCTGTTTTTCCTTATTTCCTTATTTTAAAATCGATATCTAAAACCGGCGCCGCCATTAAATCCGAATGTATCAATATATTCTCCGAAACTTAAACGGGGTCCAAGTTCAATGAATATTTCAATAGGCATATCTTTAATGAAATAGGAAACACCAAATTTCCCTCTGATACTTGGGTAAATTGCAGTCTTTGTTTGCCAATGATAATAACCGTCATATTCCCAATGTTCATAACGAAAAAAGATCATACCGATCCCGCCGCCGTAGAAGAGTTGAACCGGGAATTCACCTAATTTTGTATCTTTTTTCATAACAAAATCACCGGCGATTGCAAAATGGCTCCAGTAATAATCAAGGTAAAAATCAAGTGCGTTTTTTTCCTGCAGATCCCATCTAAAAACAATTCCTCCCGGGTATCCGCCCACAAGACCAATTCCATGTGAATTGATCATGATCGGTAGAAATGCAACGAGAACAATAAGGATGATAATTTTCCTCATATTAGACCTCCTGTTTTAAGGATACACAAATTACCCGGCTCGTTTGCGGGAATGGCTTCAAGAGGAAGTGCGCATCCCTTTAAATAAATAATAACATAAATTCCATAAAAAATCAATAGAAAAAGCATTTATTGAATTTTTAGAATTATTAGATAAAGAATATCCTAAAGATTGGGAAATTAGGGTAATACCTGATAATCTTTCAGTTCATTATTCAAAAGAAACGCAAAAATATTTAAAAGGTAAAGGAAGTCGATTTAAGTTTATTTTTACACCAACACATGGTTCATGGTTAAACTTAATAGAGGTGTTTTTTAGTAAGATAACAAGAGGATTTTTGAAAGGTATAAGGGTAAAGACAAAGTCAGAGTTAATAGAAAGAATTTATCTTGGCATTAAAGAAATA